>CAUUUY010000228.1:0-3598 GCA_963548305.1 uncultured Oribacterium sp. | reverse complement strand
ACCTGTTGTACCCTAGAAGATGTGGAGGACGCAAGACAAGTGGCCTCTACTCTTTCCATGCCCTTTTATGTTTTGAATTTCAAAGACGATTTTCAGAAGAAAGTCATTCTTCCCTTTGTGGAGACCTATGAAAATGGCGGAACCCCCAACCCCTGTATCCGTTGCAATCGTTTTATGAAGCACGATAAACTATACCAAAGGGCGGAGGAGCTCTCCTGCTCTTATATTGTTACCGGTCACTATGCCAGAATCGAAAAGGACGAAAATACCGGACGATATTTATTGAAGAAGGCAAGAGACGAGAAAAAGGACCAAAGCTATGTTCTCTATTTCTTAAGCCAGGAACAGCTGGCCCATACCCTCTTCCCCTTGGGAGAATATTCCTCTAAAGAGGAAGTTCGAGAAATTGCGGACAAATACGGCTTTATCAATTCCGATAAACCGGATTCTCAGGATATTTGCTTTGTAACCAATGGAGATTACGGAGATTTTCTGGAAAAGTTTCGGGGAAAGCCCTATCCAAGCGGAGACTTTGTGGATGAAAACGGAAAAAAGCTGGGAGAGCATAGAGGTACTATCCGTTACACCATCGGCCAAAGAAAGGGCCTGGGGCTTTCCTTGAAAAAGCCCATGTATGTTTCCGGAAAAAACATCGAAAAAAATCAAGTGATTCTCTCTGACAAAGAAGGGATTTACTTTGAAGGCCTATTGGCCAATGATTTTAACTGGATCAGCCTTCCCCCAACGGAAGAAAGGACCGTAGAAGCCAAAACCCGCTATAACGGAAAGGCTGTTCCCGCAATCGTCTCTGTCCGGGAAAACGGCGACGTCTTCCTACGCTTTCCGGAAAAAGAAAGAGCCGTAACCAAAGGTCAGGCCGTGGTGCTTTATGACGGAGACTTAGTTCTCGGGGGCGGAACAATTATAGAAGGGTATAAAAAGCTATAGATAAAGCTATGCGATAAGGCTATGAAATATAGCAATAAAATAAGACTATAGAACGTAGCATTAAAATAAGATTTTGATATATATTAGCAAATTACAGTCTAGAACGAAAAAAGTGTCACAGAAAATCTCCTGTGACACTTTTTAAGTAGAGTAGAGTATTAGGCATCTCTATGCTTTCATGAGTATAGGTCTGAAAGGGGGTAATCTGAGCCCGTTGGCACTTGTAAAAAACGAATATCATGAAGTTTTTTACTTAGTGCCATTACGAGGCGAAGTTAGCGAGAGCGTGCCCCCGTATAGACCTATACTGCATGAAAGCAATGCATGAAAGCATACTCATATCACTTATACATACAAAGCTTCATCCGAAAGCTTTGCCTTATGAATCAGCAGAATTCCTCCCCTCTCTTTTCCCTTTACGTTATAAAGGGCGGTATCTGCCGCAAAGGTATAGTCCCAAACCCTGTTCTTTTTCAGGGGAACGGAATTACGGATTCCTTGGGAAATGGTCACAACTCCCCCTCCCACTTCTTCCGAATGTTGTAGGTTCAAGGCTTTCACCGATTCTCCCAATTCCTTGGCATAGCTCAGAAGCTCTTCATCCTGCATATTCTCATAAATCAGAACAAATTCATCCCCGCCGTAACGGGCAGCATAGATGCCGGGATGCTTTGCACAGAGCTTCTTGATTTCCCCTGCTACAAGACGAAGACATTCATCCCCGGCCTGATGACCGTAGCGATCATTGTACTGCTTAAAATAGTCCAAATCCACCATTTCAAAGCCTACAGGGGTTCTGGAATTATATGCTCTCTCAAAGGCTGCATCCGCAAAGGTGCTTAAATGATAACGATTGGGAAGGCCGGTCAATTCATCGTGATCCGCTTTCTGGGTGAGGCGAACATTTTCCTCCTCCATAAAGGCATTCTGCTCCTTTAAATCCTCCAAATCCTTCCGAATCTTTAAGGCAAATAAAAAGGCATTGACCTTTTCCACCTCCTGCTGCTTCACCATCTCATAGTAGTGATATGCAGACTCGTTTCTGGATTTCTCATCGGAAATCTTGTCGAAATATCGAAGCTTGGATTCCAAAAAGCGTTTCTGCAATTCCGGAAGATTGATTTCCAAAAGCTTTCCCTCCAGAAGATGTAAAACCTTATGACATTCCTTAAGCTTATCAATTTCCAAAAAGAAATCCGCCAAATCGCACACATCCTCAATCATATGCGTACGAAGAGCCGTCATTACCGCCCGATCCACAAAACGTCGAATCAAAAGATCCCGCTCCGATATTTTATCCTCGTAATGAGCAAGACGAATAGAAAAGCTTAAAATGTCTATACCGGACAGCAGCTCTCCTGTATAGGGGGAATTCTTTGCCAGGGTTAGAACGGAATCCAGACAGGCTCTTGCCGCCTGTACATCCCGGCTTCTGCTTAAATAGATATTTCCCAGGAAGATGTAAATGCTCATCATATTGGAAACATACCCGCCATCTACGGTAGTCCCACTAATGTCATACAAGGCTTCCTCAGCATAGTAGCGGCCATGATCATAGTCATTTAGGCTAAAGTAAAGTCTTGCAATATTGGATTTCACAATACCGCTGAGGCTGTTATCCGCTTCTTCCATCTGCTCATAATACTTTAAGGCCGTCATATAATAATCTAGTGCCAGAGCGAAGTTTCCACGCAAAAACTCCGTAATGCCCAAGAGATTATGAGAACGGGTCAAAAGAGAAAAATCCTGTACTTCCTGCTGAGATTTAATGGCTTTGGAAAGATAAAGTTGCATTTGATCCACGTCAAAATGAAAGCTATAGTACGCATCAGCCAACTGATAGTACACATAGCCCTTCAAAGATTCATCCTCTAATTTTTCCGCCATTCCAAGAAGGTATCCTAAGCTGTGAAAAATCCCCTCATCAAATAAGGTATATTGTTTTTCTATTAGCAGGGATAGATCTTGTATTTCCTTTTCATATCCGCTAAAATCCATAAATTTTTCCTTTTGAACGAGCTGCCTCAGCATCAACCGTAGCAACCGTTTAAATAACAATCCGAACTATTATAACAAAAAACCCTCTTATACAAAAGAGGGTTTTTCTAAAATAATTATTATCGCCTTGAATCTTTCTGCTAATGGGGATCCTCCGCATCTATAGCTCCGTTAAAATTCGCCGGAGCAAGAGCCGAGGTTTCCGGTGCCGCTGTTGCGGGATTTCTTTCCGCCGTTGTCTGGGCAGTAGTAGCGCTTGTACTTTCCTTTGTGGATTTCGTGCTTTCCTTGGTGGATTTTGTACTCTCCTTGGTAGAGCTTGTGTTGCTTTTCTTCGTGGAAGAACTGGTTTCACTGCTACTCTTCTTGCTTTTTGTACTCTCCGTACTGCTTTTCGCCTTATTCTCTGCGGACTTTGTAGCGGAAGTGCCGGCGGATTGGGTACTTGCCGAGCTTTGCACCACGGAAACGCTACTTTCCGTACTTGTAGCCTGTGTTTCCGTTGCCACAGGCGGGAAATGCTTATACTGTATACCATTTCCTCCGGCAACATCCTGACCGCGGAAACGAATCATCTCCGAAACGGTAACCAGCTGATATCCTCTGGCCGTTAGTTCCGGAATAATCGCCTTGCAGGCCTCAGCTGTAGACA
>CAUUUY010000227.1:0-3609 GCA_963548305.1 uncultured Oribacterium sp. | reverse complement strand
TCCGCGAGTAGGTCCGATTGCAGGGTGGCCTGTACACACAAGTGAAGAGGACAGCAGACAGGTTATTAGGAATGTGCTGATGGTACCGGAGACCTACGCTATTGTGCTAAAGGAAACAGGATTTCCCATTGGTAGCATCGGTCTTCATCATAATGACCTTGCAGAAAAGGAGGATGAGGCAGAGCTTGGTTATTGGCTGGGAGTTGATTATTGGGGACAGGGCATTGTGCCAGAGGCGGCAAGAGAGCTGCTGCGTCATGCCTTTCTTGATCTGAACCTTGCTCGTATCTGGTGTGGTTATTATGATGGTAACGACAAATCAAAGCGTGTTCAGGAAAAGCTGGGATTCAAGTATCAATGGACTACTGAGGATGCACCTGTGCCACAGATGGGCGAAACAAGAAAGGGACACGTAAGCTTACTGACGAAAGAAGAATGGCATGGCGGCATTGAAGAAATTTACCGATGAAGGTGTAATAATCCGGGAAGGATTAGGGCGAAATACATTTTACAATCACGCAGATAGTAAATGACTTTTCGTCCAAAATTGCGTTAATTTGGACGAAAATAGAAAATGCCGGATAAAAGGGCTAAGGATACGAAAGCAGGTGAAATGGATGGATGGCATTAAAAAGGATCCATTTGAGGAATATATTAGGCAGTCAGAACCTTCCAAACGGGAGTTGGGCTATGCTTGGTATACCGCAATGAGACTTCAAGTTGTCGATGACCTTGAAACATCGGATTATTTGAAAAATACGGCAAGAAAAAAATATTGAAGGGATTATAACAATCTCGCTAGGGGAGTCAGAGCTCAGAGAAACTGTATCGGAAAGAATAAAGAAATAAGAGGAGGGCCCTAACATGCCAACAACAATAGAGGTGAACAAACAGAACGTGGAGATGTTCCTAGGCAGTGGTAAATCAAAACCGTTTGTTATTCCGGAATACCAGCGCCCCTACGCATGGACAGAGGAGCAAGTAGAGACTCTTTTTGAGGATTTATGGGAATTTACTACTATAAGTGGCGGTGCGGAAAGAGAAAGCTCCTATTTTCTTGGGAGTGTGGTTTCCTACGAAAATGAAAATGGTGAGCAGGAAATTATCGATGGCCAGCAACGTATCACATCGTTATTTCTGCTGCTACGTGCAATTTATACAAAGCTTGTAGCTACGCCTGAATCGGAGAGAACAGCAGAAGCTAATAACTTTATTGGTAAAATTGAACCTACAATTTGGCGCACGGATAAGCTTACCGGTACAGTGGACTTCAAGAATATTCTTTTGACTTCCCGAGTTGTGAATAATGAAGGGAATGAAATTCTACGCGCCATCTTGGAAAGCGGAAAAACAGATGAGAATGCGAAAGATAATTATTCAAGGAATTATCGTTATTTCCAAAAACTGTTTGATAGACATTCTACAGAAAATCCGCTTATGATTTATCAGTTTATCTACGCAGTGTTGAATCAGGCAATTTTACTCCCGATTACCGCAGATACACAGGATACGGCATTAACTATTTTCTCAACATTAAATGATAGAGGATTGCCTCTGTCAGATGCTGATATTTTCAAGGCAAAAATTTATAACCAACTTGAAGTGGAAGCCAAGAAAGTATTTATAGAGCGCTGGAAAGATTTGGATGAACAGGCTACAGACGCAAATGAAAGCATACAACAGCTCTTCTATTACAACATGTTTTACTACCGAGCACTTGATCAGGATACGAACACAACTACTCCCGGTGTTAGAAAGTATTATGCAGCTAATAAGTTTGAACGTTTATATAGGAAAGAACTATTGGATACTCTCTTCATAATTTTGAATCTGTGGAAGGTTATCAATAAGGGTGAGGAGATTGAAGGCGAAGCTTGGTCTAAGAATAATAAAATAAAACAGACACTGGATATCTTGACTTCCTATCCGAACGAGTTCTGGAAATATCCGGTTGTTATTTATTATGTTTGTTACAGAAACGAAGAGAATTTTGAAATAAGATTTGCACTATTCTTGAATAAGCTTCTTATGGAGTTGATGACAAAGTATCTGATGATGCCGACAATTAATGCTGTTAAACCGGATATTCTGAAGCTAAATTCTGCCATTGTAGCATCGAATATACCTATTTTTGAGTTTAAGACTGTTGATGTGACGCAGTTGGAGCCTTATATTCAAAATCCGAATCGGAATGCAGTACGCATGCTGCTGAAGACACTTGCCTATGAACATCAGGATGATCTGCTTCCTAGTAAATGGGAAATTGAACATATCTTTCCTCAAAAGTGGCAGACCAATTACTTTCCAAAGGAGTCGGACTCAACTATTAAGGAAAAAATTGAACATATAGGGAATAAGTTGCCATTTGAAAAGAAACTGAATATTGTTGCCGGCAATGGATATTTTAGTAAAAAGAAAAAAGAGTATAGGGTGTCTAAGATTGCTATCACAAATACAATGGGAACGTCGGAAGTCATGGAATGGGATCTGGACTCAATTATGAAACGTGATCTTCGTATATCGGACGAGATGGTTAAGATTTTTACCAGATGGAACAATGAATATTTGAATTTTCCAATCGATAAAGAAAAGGCGGAAGTACCTTCGGAGGAAGACTTAGCTCAAATTGAAGAGTTTAAGAGGAAAGGTTGGATCTAGTAATGAGATAAAAAAGGAAGAATCTCGTCAGGTTGCACATGACTCTAAGCAATGTAACGTCCAAATGATTATTGCCGAAGGCTTTAAAGTCAATTCTGACCGTGCGGTAGAATTCCGGAAATGGCTAAACCAGATTGTAAAAAGTGATATGAATGTTGCGAAGAATTATCTTTGCGAGAAGGAAATGCGCTCACTGGAAAGAATTGTATCTTGTCGAATCGATAACGAGTTAATGACTTAAGTTCTTCGCTATGATATGATGTGTCTGAGTAGAGCTTGAGAGTCTTATTAGTCATTAACATCATAGCAATCGAACGGGCGTCGACTTTATCCGTTTTTATCTTTCTAAGGCTTAGACCTTTTCTGTAAAGATTTGTATGTAACGGGTTGATAACACAGGTGGGTAGACCTTTATCAATGAGCAACCCGAGAAGATTGAGTGAGTAGTGACCGGTAGCTTCAAGACCTACTTTTATTTTGGTCTTATCATCAGTCACAGAGAATATCTTCTCATACAACTCATCAAAACCTGCTTTGTTATTCGGGATAGTGAATACCGGATAGAGCTTATCGGCCTATGCGGTAGGAGGTGATGACCAATCCACAGCATCTTCAACAGCATACCTATACCTTAGAACAGGTAAAGAATGGGTATGACTATATAATACGAGGGAAAATAAGAACGGAGAAACCTTTAAGGGGGCAATTTTCTCTGTTGTGTCCAAAGATGATGAGGGAAATAAGGTATATCATAAATGCTCTGCTTATGTAGAAAAGAGTGATATTCCAAAGGACTTTAAACAGGGAGATTTTGTGAAACTCTTTGGACAAATCAGAACTTCCGTTGATGATAACGGCAAGGAACATACTAACATCAGGATACTTTCTTCAAAACTGTTAAAGGCAAAAGAACAGATGAAAGGACAGGAGGAAAAGAAAGAATCCGTCCTT
>CAUUUY010000226.1:0-3620 GCA_963548305.1 uncultured Oribacterium sp. | reverse complement strand
CTTTACTAAGCTCCTTTTCTTCCTGAGCATGATTCAGGTACAGCAACATCCGATCTTGTTCTTCTAAAAGCGCTTCCTTATTCCGAACTTCTTCCTTCTCCAAAAGGGTGGAAAGAGCCTCTATATCACTCTTGATTTCTTGAATTCTTTCTTTTTGCTTTTCCAGCGAGGGAGATTCTTTTGATAGGGGAATCTCTTCTATAGAAGCCTTGGACAGGGTATCGTGTTCCGATGCGGTATCAGAATTCGGAAGCTCTCCCTCATGGATTTGAGAAAGTGCCTTTTGGGTATTCTTTACTTCTCCCAAAAGTGAAGAATAGCGCTTTGTAGCCTCGGGAACCATTTTCTCCAGCAGTGCGGCTTCTTCCTTGTCCAAATAGCGGAGTGCCGCATCGGGACTGAGTTCCACATTTCCGCTTTGCTGAAAATTACTCAGCATTTTTTGGAGCTCAAAAACCATCTCTCTTTCTGTTGAGGATTTTAGCTGACGGATTGACACGGTATTTTTAAAGCTGTCCAAAGAAAAGGGCGCAAGAACAGTCTGTAAAAAGCTTTCCCCATCAGGGACGAGCTGTCCCGATGCCAATGCTGTGACTTCGGCCTCTCCCTCTTGGAGAAAATCTCTTTGGACGCGGTAGGATTTTCCTTGGTAGGAAAGTTCCAGACTTCCTCCGAAAGCCGTTGCTCCGGAAAAGGGACGATATTGGAAGAAAGCCTCCCGTTTACTGGCTCCCTTGGGAATCCCGTAAAGCATGGCTTGAATGAATGCATGTATTGTGCTTTTTCCTGCCTCATTTTCTCCATAGAGAATCTGTAGGGAGGGAGAGAAGTCCAGAGAATAATCCGAAAATTTTCCAAAGCCGGCGATATGTAATTTTTCCAGTATCATGACTTTCCTCCTTCTAAGAGGGCAGAAACGCCGTAAAAGAGACTTTGTTTTTCCGAAGGATTCAAATCCTCCAAATCTTTTCTTAAATAGGAACGGATGAAAAAGCCCAGAAGGTCTTGCTGGTGTTCTCTGTAAAGCGCATAAAAATCATATTGAGGGATGGTATCGTCAATCCACTCCACCAGACGAATTTCCTTTGATAGAAGATCGGGAATAATCTTTGTTTCGGGATCTCTGTTTCCGCTAAAACGAATTCTATAGATATTTTGTAATCCTCTTTTCTCGATTTCCTTTGAAAGACGTTGCCTAAGAGTTTCCTGTCCCACAGAAGGATCCAGACGAAAATGAAGAGGAATGTATTGCACAGAAGAGATTACATGAAAAGAAAGGCTATCCAGTTTTTTCGTAATAGGATGGATATTTCCAAGGTATACCCCGTGCTTTCCCGTGCTTTCCGGCCCCAGCGGTTCAGGAGATCCCGGGAAAACGGCTTTTCCCTCTAAGAAAACGGCACGTTCTTTTCCTCTTCCCAAAGCAATATAGGAAAAGGGCAGAGCTGCCGCATTGAAAGAGGCGTCTTCCGGGCTTTCCATCTTATCCCCATTCCATAATAGAAGAGGAATGGCATCCTCGTGTTCCAAAGTGAAGGAAAGAGCCTTGGATAGAGAAAAATCCTTCTCCTGAACAGCTAAAATCTCCATTTCAGGTTCAGGGATATAAAGCCTGCTGCTTTCTTCCGTGAAAATGTGAACATTTTCAGGAAAGGAGAAGTTACGGAGAAAGTAATTTTCCTCTGCATTTTTACAAAACAAAAAAACATGGCAGAAGGGGATTTTTTGAAACAGTTGCTGTAGGGCCTCCAAGTCCTTCTGTAAAGGTGGGAGATGAAAAATCTGTCCCATCAGAAATAAGGCATCTACATTTTCCTGTAAAACCAAATCTACTATTTTTTCTGCGGAATGGAGTAGGGCATTGGCTCGTTCTCTTCCCCAGGGATGCTGAGCATCCGGAACCATTCCTAAATGTAAATCCGCGGCATGGATAAAACGCATAAGGAATCCTTTCTAAGCTAATTTTAGCCTCCCGGATACCCGAGAGGCAAAATTTTATAATTCACAGTTTCCAACGGTTCTTGGGAAGGGGAGTACATCACGAATATTGCTCATACCGGTGATATACATAACAGCTCGCTCAAAGCCGAGACCGAAACCGCCGTGTCTTGTGGAGCCGTAACGTCTTAAATCCAGATAGAATTCATATTCCTCCAGATTCATCTTAAGCTCCTCCATACGCTTCTTTAATTTCTCATAATCATCTTCTCTTTGAGAACCGCCGATGATTTCTCCGATGCCGGGAACCAGACAATCTACTGCGGCAACGGTCTTTCCATCCTCGTTCAGCTTCATGTAGAAAGCTTTAATATCCTTCGGATAGTCTGTAACGAAGACAGGACGCTTGTAAACTTCTTCGGTGAGGTAACGCTCATGCTCGGTTTGCAGGTCACAGCCCCACTCCACCTTATATTCAAAACGGTCGTTTTGTTTTTGTAAAATTTCTACTGCTTCCGTATACGTTACTCTGGCGAATTCGGACTCCACAATATGATTTAATCTATCCAAAAGACCCTTATCCACGAATTGATTTAAGAATTCCAATTCTTCCGGCGCATTGACTAAAACATACTGAATCACATATTTCAGCATATCCTCCGCAATAAACATGACATCGTCCAGATCTGCGAAGGCCATCTCCGGCTCAATCATCCAGAATTCCGCAGCATGCCTTTGGGTGTTGGACTTCTCCGCTCTGAAGGTAGGTCCAAAGGTATAGATGTCTCGGAAAGCCTGGGCAAAGGTTTCTCCGTTTAACTGTCCGGAAACCGTAAGGCTGGTCTTCTTACCGAAGAAATCCTCTCCGTACTGTACCTCACCCTTTTCCATAGGAACGGATTCCAAAGGAAGGGTGGTGACTTGGAACATTTCTCCCGCACCCTCCGTATCGGAAGCTGTGATAATGGGGGTATGCACATAGACGAAGCCTCGCTCCTGGAAGAAGGAGTGAAGTGCATAAGCCACCTGAGAACGAATACGGAATACCGCCTGGAAGGTATTGGTTCTGGGACGAAGATGCGGAATGGTACGAAGATACTCTAAGGTATGTCTCTTCTTCTGCAAGGGATAACTGGCTTCCGTATCTCCTTCTACCGTAATGGAGCTGGCCTGTAACTCAAAGGGCTGCTTCGCCTCCGGTGTAGCTACCAGCTTTCCTTCCACAATTACCGCAGCACCTACGCCCAACTTGGCTGCCTGCGCAAAGTTCTCCAAACTGTCATGGTAAACAACCTGCAACGGGGTAAAAAAGGTACCGTCGGAAATCACCAAGAATCCAAAATTCTTGGAGTCTCTGTTGCTTCGTACCCAACCGCTCACCATAACCTCTGTATCCAAATATTCTTCCTGTGATAGGAAAATGTCTCTTAATCCTGTAATTTCCATACTTCCCCCTTTATGTAAACAATATTTTTCAGTATATAGGAGGGAGAAAAAATTTTCAAGGAAATACGACGGAAACTCCCCATTAAATTGGGGGTGTAGAATAAAATTGTTTTTAAGCAATATAGGTCTGAAGCGGGGCACGCTCTCGCTAGCTTCGCCTGACTGAGCAGCGGTTTCTGTAAACCACTGCTCACTTTGCTTGTGCGCCTAGCGGCGCACGTTTCTAACGGGTTAAA
>CAUUUY010000225.1:0-3622 GCA_963548305.1 uncultured Oribacterium sp. | reverse complement strand
GTTACCGGGAATAATTTTACTCATAATAAACTCCTTCCATTGCTGTCAGAAGGAGTTCAAACATACCATGATAAATGTGAAAGAGAAAATATCAACTGTGCAGAAGTAAAATCTACTGGGGAATAGATGAGTAGAATTTACTTTTTCATTTTTGGCATTTAATCAATGCACTCTTTCCTAGCTGATAAAAATGTTAATTCGTGCTATAATATCCGCAGAATATTTATTTTGTGGGGAAGAAAATGGAGTATCAGGATCAGAAACAGCATATTGAATTAATTGCTATGGGCGCTTCCACAGGAGGAACCGAAGCGCTGCTTGCCGTATTAAAGGAATTGCCGGGAAATCTGCCGCCCATCGTCATCACCCAGCACATGCCCCCCGTTTTTACGGGAATGTATGCAGAGCGTTTGAATCGTCTTTGTGCCATGGAAGTGCGGGAAGCAAAAGATGGCGACGAGCTCTATTCGGGACTTTGTCTTATTGCTCCCGGAGGGCTTCAAATGCGAGTTCACAAGGATGTTTTAGGATCCAGAGTTTCCTGCACCGAGGAAGAGAAGGTTTCAGGGCATTGTCCTTCCGTAGATGTACTCTTCCACTCCGTTGCTGAGCAATATGAGGCTTCCGCCATCGGTATTTTACTGACAGGCATGGGAAAGGATGGCGCCAAGGGACTTTTGGCTATGCATGAACAGGGTGCTTATACCCTGGGACAGGATGAAAAAAGCTCTGTGGTCTATGGAATGCCTATGGAAGCCTACAAGCTGGGGGCTGTAAGCCAACAGGGAAATCTGGAACAGATTCCACAGTACCTATTACAAAGGCTACGGTTCAGCTAAGACCGATTATACAATCTCCCCTCCATTTTGTTTGTTAAATATTAATATTTTTCATCATAAAAGAACAGGCTCTCTCTTTATAGCCTGTTCTTTTTTTGCCGATACATAAGTATAGAATGTTCCTCCTGAACTGGGAGGCCATGATTTTTTTAGAAATTTTTAGGATGATTTGTATATATTTAGGGAGATAACATGGGGTTCATCGGAACAGGATTAAGTAAATTAGGGGCAGCCAGTGCCCAGCAGCTTGGAATCGCAGCGGCCGCATCTCTTTCCGTGATGGCAGTCAGCTTTTCCGCCATTGCCTATCAGGGTTATGTAACGGAAAAAAAGCAGGAGCAAGCACATAAGAAAAGCACTCTCACCGCTGAAAGTCGTTTTCAAGAGGTTTTTTATAACGGAAATTATGAGCAGGCACCTGCCGTATTAGGGGAAAATGAAATTGCCGGCGCAGTAAGTGACGGAGACGGTAGCGAAGACAGAGCCGTACCTGCTGAGGGAAATGCTGATAATAGTAACATCAGCGGCGGTCAGGGAGGTTCCGACTCCACTGCATTTTCCACTAATGCAGACGAAAGCAGTTCTGCAGAAGCAACTACTGCAAATGCAGAAAGCACAGGCGCCACAGAGGCTGAATCTGCAACAGAAGAAAGTACAGAAACCATTACGGAAATTGTTGACGGACAGAATAAAAAAACGGTAAAGAACAATGTGCAGGAAAGTGTTGCTCCTGCTCAGGAAGCAAGCTCTGCAAATGCAGAAAATGCTTCTGAAGCAGCAAATGCCGCAAAGCCTGTGGCAGATTTAAACACTCCGGAAACCGTGGAGGAATCTGCGGCGGACGTCAGCAATGTTGGCGGACTTCCCGTAAAGTCCGATTCTTTTTCCCAGTTTTACGGAAGTTCTACCTTTAATGATTACAATGTTTTCTTAGATACCGCTATGGGACCAATGTCCTACTATAACCAGCATGACAGTCATTGGGCAAAATATCTTTATGGCGGACAGGACTCTATCAGTAAATATGGCTGCGGACCAACTACCGTGGCAATGATTGTGTCTTCCTTTGGAAATGTAAATGGAAGCATTACCCCGAAAGAAATGGCAGAATGGTCTTCTCATTATAAGTTCTATGCTCCTCAAAGCGGTTCTTATCATGACTATATCCCCTCTGCCCTCTCCGCCTTTGATTTAATGGTGGATTCGGTACAGGAAAGAACCCCTGCAAAGGTAGCTGAGCTTTTAAACAGCGGACATATTCTGGTAGCATTGATGGGTAAGGGTGCATTAACCAATGGCGGACATTTCGTAATTATTACTAAGCAAAATCCAAACGGTACCGTATCTATCGCAGATCCCAACAGCTATAAGAAAACCCAGCAGGAATGGGATCCGGCACAGCTGATGAGGGAATTAAAGAAGAACTATGACGGCGGCGGTCCACTTTGGGCCGTAAGCAGTCCGAAAAATTACGGAAGATAAACAAGATCTCTTTATACATATTCAAAATCTTCCACTGCCTTAAACCAGCTCGTTCTTCCTGCATGGAAGATAAAGGCTAAAATGGCAATGACCAGATATGCTATCGCGAATTGGGAGCTTGGATAAAAGCCAAGGGAGGCACTGTGAATAAATCCAAAGCAGGAAAGGACAAAACCTACGAGAGCCGTAATGGCCACCTTATCCAGTCTCTTGTCGATGACAAAGGTTACCATGGTTCCCAAGAGAATTCCTATAATGATGGCTCCGGACTTGGTTGCCGGCACGCCGTTCCACATCACACCGGCATCTTTAATCATTTGAGTAATCTCCGCATCATACTCGTTAAATCCGGAGGCCTGCATCGCGGTTTGCAGGTTGGCAAGGCTTAGAGCTCCCGTAATCTGGGTATACATATAGTCGGCAACGGGAGGCACCATGGCTACCGCAATCGCCGCATAATGCTTTTTATCATTGTCCTTAAAGGCCTGAGCCACCATAACCACGGCGCACCAAAGGAAGGTGATGGCACAAACTGCCGGAGGCACCACACTGTTTAGGAAGGTAAAGAGTCCGAAAATTCCCGCTGCACCTAAAATTGCTCCGGAAATTACGGAATAGCCTATACCGGCCTCAGACTTCTTAAGGCCTGCGTGCCCCAGCCAAACCGTATTGGGAATCACACCTCCGCAAAGAGCGGAAAGCATGGTGCAAATGCCGTCTGCAAACTGGGCTTCCCGCACATTGTAATTATCTCCTGCCGCATTAGAGGCCTCCACATTATCCAAGGTCTCAATAAAGTTATAAATCTCCACCGGAATAATAATGGTTAAATACGGTGCCACAATGGCGAAACCGTCAATCAGATGCTCAATACTGTTGACAGGATTGGGAACATAGAAGCCTATGCCGCTAAAATCCGGCTGAATTCTGCCAAGACACAGGGCATAGATGATTCCTCCCACAATCGCTATCACAAGTGGCGGAATCTGCTTTGGAAACATATATCCACCGAATAATCCAAGCGCCGCCACAAAGAGGACAGGAAGACCTATCATCGGATCTCCTAAAATGTCAAATACCCCCTGGGTTGCCATCCAGATAAAGCCGATGCCCGCAACCGTACCCAGAAGAGCCGCTCTTGGAATTCTCTTCTTTAACCAGGGGCCGATAATGCCGCCACAGAATTCCACAAATCCGCCGATAAAACAAGCCGCCACTCCGGCAGACCAGGCCATTTCCGGATCTCCCAAAGCATAGTGCAAAGGCATAATTACGCCATAGAGAAAAACAAACATGGCCGG
>CAUUUY010000224.1:0-3625 GCA_963548305.1 uncultured Oribacterium sp. | reverse complement strand
GATCCAGTAAATCATGAATGTCTTGTGCCATCACATTCATCGGTGAAATTTCTTCTTCCGGAATCTCTTCCGTTTCCGCTTCCTTTGCTACCGCATCGGAAAGCGCTTCCATCGCCTTATCATCCTTTTGAATAATTCGGTCTTCAATCCGAATGGCAATGTTTTTCTTATATACTCCCATCTTTCCGGTAAACCAGGGCTGTCTTCCTACATAGAGCTTTACAGCGGAATTCTTCGCCTTGTTTAAGTCGATGACATCCCCCACCTTTAAATGATAGAGATCTTCAATGTCCAACTTGACAACGCCAAGCTGTCCTGTCATCGGGAAACTGGAAGCCTTCAAATGTTCCATAATGGTATCTTGGTTGTTCTCGTAAGCAAAGCCTCTGGCCAGATGTTTCCGGTTATCAATAATCTTAAACATATGTTCCAGAAGGGTTCCTGGAAGACAAATACGGATTCTTTCCATGGCTAAACCGGAAATATCCACATTCATCACTGCCAGCACTACGGTTTCATCCAATCCGACTTCCTGTACCATGGAGGGGTTGGTTTCTATCTTTGCAATCTTAAACTCTGCAGAAATATAGTTACTGAAACCATCTCCCAGAGCATGGACGATGTATTCCATGATTCTCTTATAGAGAGCCATCTCCACATCGGTGTAGCGGTAATCCTCTTCCGTCTTTATGACAGAATCGCTTCCTCCCAACATGTGGCTTACCAATGTCAACGTAAGTCCCGGTGAGATGTAACTCATCATAGGTACATTGCTCTTTCCCTTGTCCTGCACATAGGTGTCTACTATCGTCATACAGTCATTTTCATGGAAGGCATTGACATATTCGTAGTATCTTGTCTCTCTTAACTCTAAAACCGTAATATCCGTCATGGTACGGAAAATACCATTCACCTGAGAGGTTAAAATTCTTGCATAGTTATCGAAGATACTCCTCAATAATCGAATTTTATCTTTGGTGAACTTTCTCGGACTGTAGAAGTCGTATTTGCTATACGTTTCTTCTTCCTTCTGCACTTCTTCTTTCTTTGTTTCCAAAACCTCTGCAGGTTTTTCTTCCACCTTTTCTTCTTTGGGTGGTCCGTCCTGCATGGATTTTAGAAGCGCATCAATTTGGCTTTGGGATAAGACGTCTGCCATTCAATAACCTCTTCTTCTTCCTACTGTAAGAAAATCGCGCTTTTCTTACATAACCCCTTTCTCATACTCCCTTAGCCCTGCTAAAGGATTAAGACTTAGCTTTTCCTCCAAGTCCTTTCAAGAAGTCTCCCAGTATTTTTTTGATGTTTCCTCCAATACTGTCCTCTTCTTTTTCCCCGGGAATTTCTCGGGATACACCGGCAACCTGCGGTGTCTTTTCTTTGGCCATGGCCTGTTGCCCCCCTGCCTCAGCGCCTGTGCTTGCCGCGCCCTCTGCAGCTCCTGCATTGTTAGCACCTTCTGCAGCGCCTGCGGTGTCCGCTCCGGCTGCGGGGCTTCCTTCTCCGGCGGGCGCAGCTCCCTCTGCGGGTGCAGCGCCTTCCTGGGGAGCAGCATTGCCTCCTGCTTCTTCTGCCTTAATATTCTCCGGCACACCATCGGTAACGATGGTTTTGTCCGCATTGGCTCCGCTGTAGTACTCCTCGAAGTACTCATTAATATTACGGATTTCTGCGCCTTCGTCAATAAGCAAAATTTCCACTCTTCGATTCTTGGCTCTTCCCTCCGATGTAGCGTTATCCGCTATAGGATGGAACTGTCCGTAACCGATGCTGACCAGCTTATCCGGGGAGATAATTCCTCTTCCCTGAATGAAGAGGCAAACCTCCGCTGCACGCATAACCGACAAGATTCTATCGTTTCTCGGGTTATTGGCTCTCTCCGGATCCGCCTGGGCGGTATGACCCATAACATTAACCTGAGACAGCTTGTTTGCATCCGGTGCTATAGTATCACAAAATATGGATAAAGTCTCCTGTCCTTGTGGAGTAATTACAGAACTGTCTCCGGCGAAAAATGCCTTATCTTTAAATACCACAAAGGTGTAATCTTGTCCACGGGAAACTTCTACTCCGTCGATTCCCGCCCCATTTAAAGCTTGGGCAATTTGTAGATACAATTCATTAATATTATCCGTTTGCACCGTATTTTCCGGGGCTCCGCTGTCTCCTATTTCTCCGGCAGGCTCATCCTTATCGGTGGCCTGACCGTTAATAATAATCTGCTCCGCCGACTTATCTCCCGGGCGTCCGTTGGGGAAAATGGAACGAACAAACACATCCCACTTTGCCGAATCGATACTGGACATGGAGTAAAGAAGCACGAAGAAGGTCATTAAGAGGGTAACCAGATCCCCGTAGGTGTCCATCCAGGATCCACCTTCGTCTCCTCCACCTCGTTTCTTCATTACTTGTCTCCTCCTCCGGCATCTCCGCCTGCAGCTCCGGCCTTAGCCAAAAGCTTCTTCTGCTGCTTCTGGGCAAGGGAAGCCAAAAGTCTTTCCCGGATAACCTTGGGGTTATCTCCGGACTGAATGGCGATAACACCTTCGATAATAATGGAGCAGTATAAAACCTCTTCATTGTCCTTGATGGTTAGCTTCTGGGCAATGGGGTGGAAAAGCACGTTACTCATGGCAGAACCGTAGAAGGTGGTGATTAAGGCAACACCCATGTCCTGTCCCAAGGTACTGGCTCCGCCGCCGGAACCGGAAAGGTCCATACCCTTTAACATGTTTACCAGACCTACCAGGGTTCCGATCATACCGAAGGCCGGCGCCAGAGCGGATCCCTTTACATAAAGACCTTTCGCTTCTTCATGTCTGGTCATCATATCTTCTACCTGATGCTCCAGAGAGGCACGTACCTTATCCGGATCATTGGCATCTACAATCATGACTACGGCTTGTTTAAAAAAGGGCTCCTTGATTTCTTCCGCCTTTTCTTCCAAAGCCAGCAAACCGCTCTGTCTGGCAATCAAAGCCAAATCCACCAGGGCATCCACGGTTTGCGGTACATTATATTTTTTTCCTCCTCGAAAGCAGATTCCGATATGCTTCGGAATTTCCTTAATGATTCGAAATGGGTAGCAGGCGATTAACGCCGCTATTGTTCCTCCAACTACGATCAGGGCACTGGGTGCGTCCCAGAAGTTCCCCAACTTCGGCATGGTAATACCACTAATGATTAAGGCAATAGCGATAATCCAGCCTAACAGCATTGAAATGTCCATACTTATTGACTAGCCTCCTTGCTTCCTATGCGCTCTTCCTAAGCTTCTCTTTCTTTCCCCTTAATTTCATGTACGTCTTCTCCCTCATGAAATTTATCCTCAAAAGTAAGACACTTTCTTAGGAAACCCTGAACCTGTTCAATAATCGACTCCACGCTATCTCTTACCAGATAGAAATCTCCGTTTGCCAGCTTTACCTTGGTTTCCGGAATGCGGCGAATGTAAAGGATTTGAAAATAATTCAAAAACACTTCTTCCCCGTTTAATTTTGTTAGGCGTATCATGATTTCCTCCTTTCGTCTACTTACACAGCAGAAGCCTTCCTTTGTTGGAAACGGATTTTTCTTCTTTTCAGAAGCAATCTATTCTGTTTTCCAACTCAGGAAAGCCTTAGCT
>CAUUUY010000223.1:0-3640 GCA_963548305.1 uncultured Oribacterium sp. | reverse complement strand
GAAGAGACATCAGACTCCGGTCTCCTCCTGTGGAAATCACATCCTGCTTATCCTCTTCTCCTTCTTTGTAGAGAACTTCTCCGTCCTTTTCCATGTAAATGATGTTACTGTGCTGGTTAGCAATCTCCAGTTTTACCTTGTGATGCTCGGACTGAAGTTCCACCGCAATATAAAGCTTAGGGCCTTCCTCCTGAAAGCTGACCTTGCAAAAACCGGTATCCACCAGCTTTCTGCACTGTTCCCGATCCTCATCCGTAACGGTAGACAGAACCTCCAGCTTTAAATCGGAGTCACCGCCAAGTACGCCTAAGATGGCCGCTACCTGCATACCCTTCTGGCCGCCGGAATTGGGGACGGTAACCGCCTTTACATTCTTAATAATGTTTCCGGAGCAGCAAAGCTTTATCTCCTTGACCTCTTCTCCCAGAAGCTTCCTTGCTGCCGCTGCGGCATAGGCAATGGCAATGGGTTCCGTACAGCCCATGGCCGGCACCAGCTCATTCTGCAAAATCTCCGTATAATTGTTCATCAAGCTCTCTTCCACCAATAGCACCTCCTAAAGTATGTCTGACAGGATTTTTTAACTAAACATTCCTTTCCATAGTAAGCGTGAAGATTGTCTTTCAAAGTAAAACCCCGAAATCTTCCTATTCTTATTTAGACTTACCCTAATCATATCAGTAATGCGATTAAAAAGCACTAGGCGGATTTTGACGATTTTTTAACATAATTTTTATATGATTTGTATAGTGATTCTATGAATATTGCAAGATTTTTATGCAATATATATCTACTATGGTAAGCACACTCTCACAAACAACTCCGGTAGGGACTGTAAAAAAGCAAAAAAAGAGACTATCCGCAATATAGGCCTGAATATGGGGCGGGGCAAGCTAGGCCCGTCAGTACTTGCAAACCTACGAAGCGAAGGACTATAGAAATCAAATAGCTGAAGCGAATGATGCAGTATAGGCATGAAAGAGAGCAATCTAAGCCCGCCGGTACCTACAGAGCCCCTGCAAAGCGAAGGACTGTACTCAATATGAGAAAGCGCTCTGATGCAACATAGGCCTGTAATAGGGGCAATCTGAGACCGTCAGTACTTACAGAGCCCCTGCAAAGCGAAGGACTGTAGAAATCAAATAGCTGAAGCGAATGATGCAGTATAGGCATGAAAGAGAGCAATCTGAGCCCGCCGGTACTTGCGAAAAACTAAGGTACTGTAGTTTTTCGCTTAGTACCGCTGCAGGGCGAGGTTAGCGGGAGCGTGCTCGTTTTCATGCCTATACTGCATCGGAGCGTATATATATTAAAATTTCTTCACTTTGCAAGGGCAAGCATAGCGGAAGCGTACTCGATTTCATGCCTATACTGCATCAGCGCCCCCTACCCCGCCATGCGCTCATACATACCGTAATAGCTTCTATCCTCCAGCATATCCTTTCGAAGCTTAAACACATCCTCAGGATCGTCCGTAATCATGCCGTCCACCGGACTTTGCAGGTATTTGATGATTTTGTCTTCTTCATTGATGGTCCAAACATAAATTTCCTTTCCCATATCCTGCACCTCTCCCATCAGGTAGCCGTTATAGGAGGAATCTTCAATCGCATAAAAGTCCACATTTTCCGTGGCAAAATCTCCGAATTGCACCGGAATCACCACCCCGGTCTTCCATTCCGGAGCAGTCTCTTCTATCCCCTCCATCAGGGAAATGTTTAAAGACATCAGGGGATTCGTCTTCTCCACCCCATATTCTTCCAGCTTCTTCAGAAGAATTTCCGAAAAATTCTCCGGTTCCTTCCCGTGGGGCTTAATCTCAATAAGCAGGGGCATATCCAGCTCCTTTGCCTTCTGTACAAATTCCTGAAGGCTTGGAATTTTTCCGCTAAATTTGCCCTGTCGCACCGTCATGTCGGTAAGCTCCGAAAGGGTACAGTCATAGACCTTTTTTTCTATTCCGGTAAGGCGGGAAAGGTCCACATCATGCATCACCACAAATTCCCCATCCTTGGTCAGCTGAATATCCAGCTCCACCATATCGGCTCCTGCGGCCTTTGCGCCCTCTAAGGACTCTATGGTATTTTCCACCCCGGCGGAAACCAGCCCTCTATGGGCAATGATTTTCGCATCCGTATTGACCTCCCGGCCCATATAATCCATCACAGCTACAGTACTATGAAAGACAAAAAGTGCCAGTAGGAGGAAAATGGTGGCCTTGCTATACTTTTGTTCCTCGGTAAGAAATGCATTTTCCCCCTCGGAGCCTTCCACCGGAAGGGTATTTACCAAAAGGGAAAGAAAGCCGATTTTTGACAGAATCGCAAAGAAAAAGCGGGTAAAACGAAAGAGCAGAAAGAAAAGAAAATGAAAGATGCCCAGTTCGCCCTCAGGGTCCAGACGGGTAAAAATAAATGCCGCCAAATAGAGTAATAGAGCCGCCAGCAAACTCAGCAAAAACTCATACAAAAAGAGAGTCAGAAATAATCTGATGCCGCCTTTTTTCGTGTAGGCAAAGCTTTCCCGCACCGATTTATTAAACTTCTGGGCCTTTAAGCCCATTAAAGGCACGGTATAGACCATGCGCATATTGAGATACATGAAAAAGAGGAACAGCAGAAAAAGAGCAATATGCCCTCCCACAGTCTTGCCCACCTCTTCTGTTATAAAATCCGGGATATGGAAGGAATCTGTTAAGGAAGAGCTTAAAATAAAGCTCGCCACCGGCACGGTGCAAAGAATATAGAGTAGAAATAACAGCACATTGCCATAGCTGAAATCCCGCAGTCGGATAAGAGAGGTACGAAGAATTTTTCGATAAGAAATCCGAACCCCTTCCTTGGCCGCCAAAATCACCTGTACCAGGGTGAAGACCTCCACATAAAAAAAGAAGGCCAGAAGAAAAGCAAAAAGCAAAACCATAAAAAGGCTTCTGGGACTGGTGAAAAAATAGCGAATATTGTACTGATCCACATTGGGCAAGTCCACCAGCACCAAAGCCAGGCGGAAAAGCATTTGCAAAAGCTCCTTCCCTACAAAGGTCGCAATCTGCAAAAAAATGGCGGTAGACAAAAAGAGGAACTTATGGCGATTGCAAAATGTCAAAGTCCCAAAAACCTGTTTCCACATGCCCTCTTTTTTATCCATAAGTTCCTTTCTAAAATTTGCTTAGTAAATGCTTTAAATGAATATTTTTACAATATATCTCCTTTTCGTTAAAGAAACCGCAAATTTCTTTCCGGTATCGATTTAAGAAAAATGAAGCTTTAAACGATAGGCGGAGTACTCTCCGAAGTCCTGAATATCCTCCTCCAAATAGCGAATGGCCTTCTCCACATCCTTATTTCGTAGCGCTGACACAATGTCCACATGGTGCTCCGTATCCATGGAAAAAAGAATTTCCTTGTCCTTCTTCCAATAGTACTGGGAGTAGGCTCGCTTCAGTCTGGTCATGCATTTTTCCAGCTGCTCCGTAATATAGTCATTGTGGGCACAGGCAATCAAACGAAGGTGAAATTCCATGTTGTGCTTCCAGTGAGTCATGGCGTCCGTATTATTTTCACTGCACTGGCTGTTGATCTGCTCCAAGTCCCGAAAATCTTCCTCCCGGAGCTCCGCTCCGCACTCCAAAAGCACTCCC
>CAUUUY010000222.1:0-3646 GCA_963548305.1 uncultured Oribacterium sp. | reverse complement strand
GATAACTTTTCTCTTCGAGGAATCTTTATTTCTCCTCTTGTCTATATCCTAGCATTTTGCTAGGGTTTATTTGTTGCCAATGCAACATTCTAACTGTCGATTTTTTATCAGTTTTGATTTTCCTCAGATTTCTCTTTTCTAATAGCTTTTTTCTTAAGCCACCTGACGCTTCTTAATGTGATAAGCCATCACCAAATCTCTACAGCTTAAGCCGGACTTCAGCATCAGGGTAAAGCTTTGGATGCACATATCATAGGCTTGGAAGCAAGCCAATGCACTCTCCACCTCGGTAAAGACCTTCCAATAGCCGGTGAGCTTTGCTTTTGCCAGGGGATTCTTCATATAAATCTTTACATCCCGAAGGGGATAGCCAAGAAAGACACCTACCTCGTGGGGAAAGTCCGCCTGTTTCTCCTTATACCGGGCAAAACGCGCCGTAAAATGCCGGAAAACTTCTTCTAAAGAGAAATTCTCATAACCTACGGCTAAGCTCTGTAAAAAGCTCTGCACAGTCTTTCTGCTCAGAAGCTCCTCCAGCTTTTCCCTTTGGTACAGGAGAATGCTTTCCTTTTTCCCGCTGTGAAGACTAATCAAACAAATCTCGGTGCCTGAAAAAAGTTCTTCCAAAATCTGTTTCTCCGCCTTAGTTGCCGTGATAATGGCAGAAGGCTTCAATCCTGTAATCACCGGGGCATTCAAACAGATATGCTCTGCAATATAATCTTCTATGCCCTCTTTTCTTTTGCAAAAAAAATTGTCCTTCTCCATCCTCTCTCCCTTTCGGTTAGTTAATATAAACTAACTCTAAAGGGGATTATATTAGTTAGTGCTAACTTTGTCTAGTAGGAAATAAAAATTTTTAAGATGGGTAGGATTTTCATAGTTTCGCTTGGACATAATACTTCAATATATTTTATAGAAATATGTTTCTATCTTTGCCTGATAATTTATATTTATAGAATTATGTTTCTATCTTTTTGCAATGCCCCTATGCATTTTTTCGCATTGTGCTATAATTTTTTGAGGAATTTCTTTGCAATCGATTCCAAAATCATTTTACTGATTGCTTGTATAGATAAGGAGGAATCATGATCCTAATTGAAAACGGAACCCTGGTTAGTCCCAGAGAAAGCTTCCTTGGAGACATTTTGATAGAGGGAGAAAAAATCAAGAAAATTTTCCGAAAGGACAGCCCTAATTTTCAGGCGGAAAAGGATAAGGCTTTAGCTTCCGAAAATGCTGTAGAACGGATTGATGCAAGCGGAAAGCTCATTTTCCCGGGCTTTATTGATTGCCACACCCACTTTGAACTGCATGTTGCCGGCACTGTAACCTGCGATGATTTCCCCTCCGGTACCAAGGCCGCCATTTCCGGCGGAACCACAAGTATCGTGGATTTCGGCACCCAGTATAAGGGCGAAACCCTGATGGAGGGCTTTAAAAATTGGCAGAAAAAGGCTGATTTAGGCGCTTCCTGCGACTACGGCTTTCACATGTCCATCAGTGACTGGAATGAAGAGGCCAGCAAGCAATGTCAGAACATGATGGACGAGGGGCTGAGCACCTTTAAGGTGTATATGACCTATGACATTCAGGTGGACGACGAGGAAATGTTTTACATTCTGAAGCGGCTGAAGGAAGTGGGTGGAATCACCGGGGTACACTGTGAAAATACCGGTATGATTGCCGCTTTACAGAAGAAATACAGCGCCGACGAGAATACGAGAAAATCCGTATCTTCCCACTATCTTTCCCGTCCGGATGATGCGGAGGCGGAGGCCATCAACCGTATGCTCTATATTGCCGATGTGGTAGACACACCCATTATTGACGTGCATTTGACCTGTGAAAAGGGATTAAATGAGATTCGAGAGGCCAGAAAACGGGGGCAAGTGGTATTTGCAGAAACTTGTCCTCAGTACCTTACCATGACCGATGATCTCTATAATTCCGATTTTGAGACCTCTGCCCGTTATGTAATCGCCCCTCCTCTTCGGAAAAAATCCGACCAGGAGGCACTGTGGAAGGCTCTGGCCGATGGGGAAATCCAGACCATTTGTACCGACCACTGCTCCTTCACATTAGCGCAGAAGGATCTGGGCAAAGAGGACTTCCGGAAAATCCCCGGGGGAATGCCCGGTGTGGAAACCAGAGGAGAAGTCATTTTCTCCGAAGGCGTGGTAAAGGGACGAATATCCAAGGAGCGTATGGCTGCTCTTCTTTCCGAGAATCCCGCAAAGCTCTACGGCATGTATCCGGAAAAGGGAATCTTGCAGGAAGGCTCCGACGCGGACATCGTTTTACTGGATCCCAATAAGAAGAAAACCATTCGCAAAGAAGACCAGGTTTCCCGCTCCGACTATGCACCATTGGAAGGACTGGAAATTCAGGGCTGCATCGAAGAAGTGTTCCTGAGAGGAAAGCTGGTTGCCAAGGGCGGTAAGGTGCTTTTGGAGAATCAGGGAAAGTATTTGAAGAGAAAGAAGTTCCAGCCGGTGGTATAAAGAAGGCGGAAATACCTAGAAAAATATTTGATTTTATAAATATATAGAGGGTTATAAAATAGTTCACCCTAAAAGACCGATAAACCGGTGTTCACCGGATTATCGGTCTTTCTTTTTTTATGCACCTGATTTTTCCTATAAGCCTCTTTCTTGCAAATGCATGAGAGCTCTTACCAGCAGAAGATTCTACTCCGTTTACGGATATTATCCGAATGTGGAGTATAGGAGATTTGGATTATTTAGATTATACTATTAGAAAATCTTATTTCTTCATTCTGAAAATTCTCATTCTTACAAGGAGATTCTTATGTCCACATTTAAAGTCAATTATGACTCTGCCGAAAAGCAAAAAATTATTTCCTCTCTCACTTTGATGGATGATCTGTTTATGAAAGTTGTTTTACAGGATAGCAAATGTACGGAATTTATCCTTCAAACCATCATGGATAATGCAAAATTAAAGCTCAAAAAACAGATTCTTCAAAAAAATCTTTCTAATCTCCATGGGCATTCTCTTATTTTAGATTGTCTTTGTGAAGATGAGGCAAACAATATTTATAATATCGAAATTCAAAATAATATCTCCGGAGCCCAACCCAAAAGAGCCCGCTATCATGCCGCTTTATTGGATATGCACTCTCTAAAAAGAGGCAATGATTTTACACAATTACCTCGGTCTTATGTTATATTTATTACAGCAAAAGATGTACTTCATGGTCAACAGCAGATTTATCATGTAGATAGAATGATACGAGAATCCGGAAAGCCATTTTCAGACGAATCTCACATTATCTATTTCAATACTTCTTACATAGATAATAGTCCTTTAGGGAAATTGGCTGAAGACTTTCATGCCTTAGAAACAAGCAAGATGCACTCCCCGATTTTGTCCAAAAGAGTAGAAGCATTAAAAAACTTCAACGCCCATCAGAAAGGAGATCAAGAAATGAATGTTCTTTTAGAGCAATACAGGCAAAAAGCCCTGAAAGAGGGTATGGAAAAAGGAATGGAAAAAGGAAATTTGGCTAAGCAAAAGGTAATGCAATTAATGGGATTGCTGGCGGAAGAAGGTAGAATTGAAGATATCAAAAAAGCTTCTATGGACCAGGAATATTTGCAGAACTTGCTTTTGGAATTTGGCT
>CAUUUY010000221.1:0-3663 GCA_963548305.1 uncultured Oribacterium sp. | reverse complement strand
TAAGGAAGAAAACAGTACCATCAGCACCGGCGGACCTACAGCAGAGTCTCAGACTTCCGTGGAAAACGGTTGGGTACAAAGCACTCCCGGAAAGTGGCAGTATAAGGAAAATGGAAAGGCTGTCACCGGCTGGAAAAAGGTATCGGATAAATGGTACTTTATGAATTCCGACGGCAATATGCAGACCGGCTGGGTGAAGGATCAAAACAGCTGGTATTTCTTAGATGACCAGGGGGCAATGCGAAGCGGCTGGATCAAAGATAACGGAAACTGGTACTTCCTGAAGGACAGCGGGGCAATGGCCAAGAACTGGCAGAAGGTCTCCGGAAAATGGTATTGGCTTTCCGAGGACGGCGCAATGCGAACAGGCTGGAGAAACCTCAATAATGTATGGTATTATATGGAGGATTCCGGCGCGATGGTAGCGGATACCACGAGAAACATTAACGGAGTGGACTATCGTTTTGATGCCTCCGGTGCCTGGCTTCCTTAAGAAGACAAAGCTTCCGGTGAGCAGTTTACAAAGAATAGAGTAAAGCTTCCGATGAGCGGTTTTCCTAAAGATAATACGATGCCCTACTATCGCCGATGAAGATAAGGGAGAGTAAGGCTTCTCTTAAGGAATAAGACGTTTCCGGAAAAAGTGTGAAACTTAGAAGGAAATCATAGGCTTAAAGAAAGAACGTACAATCCGAAAGGGAATTAAGATGCTGAAAGAAAAAGCCTTAAATCCGAAAGAGAATGAAAAATAAGAAAGAGGAGAATACTATGCTAAAGAAAAAAGATAGCTTTTTCAGAACAGCAGGAAAGAAGGCTCTGCTTTTGGGGCTGGCAATGTGTGCTCTATGGAGCATTCCTGCATTTGCGGAGGATAAGCCGGTAAGCCGTGTGCAGATCGACATCAGCCCCAGTGAAGATTTGGAGCTGGAGTCCGGTAAGACCTATGCCAAGCCTGAGGCTGTGGCTATGGACAGCGGCTACGAGGTTTCCGGATTTTCCATTGACGGAAAGAATCAGGGCTCTCCCAAGAAGCCCTATACCTATACCATTTCCGTGAAGGCGGAGGGGGGGAATGTCTTTGATGACAATACCGTGGTAGAGGTTCGAGGCGCTTATGAAATGGCGGTAACCGAGAAGTCCAAGACAAGCATTAAGCTTAAGGCAAATGCCTATCCCTTCACCATTTTGAAGGAGCCCACAAACTTTACCCAGGACGGAACTTTGATTCGTTGGGGAAAGGTGGATTACGCTTCCGGCTATGATGTAGTGATTTACTACACCACCAAAAACGGAGACGACAAGGTAGCAAAGAAGTCCGTAAACGGTACCAGCATTAACGTGAAGTCCTATTCCGAAAACGGAAAGGAATTTGACCATATCGCCGTAAGAGCCAAGTATGACAAAAAGGACGATTTGGCGCAGTATATTGCGGATTCACAGTATGTGGAGCCCTCCGGTGATGTGGACGGAGAGTATTCCGATGACGGCTACATTTTCAACCTGATTACCTTGAAGGCAAAGGGAATCAGCAAGGGAAGCTTTAAGGAATACAGTGCCAAGAAAAAGAAGAAGACTGCAGCAGAGAAGGCTAAGGATAATAAGAAGAGACCTTCCAATGACTACTATGGAAATACCGAGGATAGCGGTAATGCTTCCGGCGGTCCCTCCGGTGCGGTTTTAGGCTGGAGACAGAACGGAGAAGACTGGTATTTTGAAGAAAACGGTCAGCTTTCCAAGGGCTGGAAGCAGATTAAAGACCAGTGGTATTTCTTCGATGAGGATGGGAAAATGCTTACCGGCTGGAGAAAGATTGGTGAGCAGTGGTATTATTTGGATCAAAATGCAGCAAGCGCCGGTGCGATGCTTAGTGGATGGGCATTTTTAAACAATCAGTGGTACTACTTGGAGCCAAAGGCCGAGGGACAGGGAAAGATGCTCACCGGTTGGCAGGAAATCAACGGACAGTGGTACTATTTCCAGCCGGAGAACGGTGCAATGCTTAGCGGATGGCAGAATATCGGAGATAAGTGGTACTTCCTGAATGTGAATAAGGAAGGTGTTCCTGCAGGGGCTATGCTGAAGGATACCGTGCAGGATGGCTACACTATCAACGCAGAAGGTGTTCGGCAGTAAGCAAAACGGTTTTGGAAGCATGCTGTTTGAGACAGATAGGGAAAATTCTTGCTTTTTATGAGGAAGGATTTGTAACCTTTGGGAGAGATAATCTGTCTACGTAAAAGAGACTATTTTTGATATGTTTGCGGCCCTTATGGCAAAAGAGTATAGCTTGACTGTGGCAGCAAAGGAAAATTCAAGTTTTGCATGACAAAGGAGTTAAAATGAAGAAAAAAGCTTTAGCAGTGGCATTGTTATTAAGTGGAACTTTGGCTTTCCACGGACAGGCTTTTGCGGATGAGTACAGTAACGGTACCATTCAGGGAGAAGCGCTTCCCAACGTGGTTCATGGCGTAAATCAGCAGGCTTCCGGAACCCCCAAGGCACCCTGGCAGGATGCGAGCTTAACCCAGGCGGCGAACAACGGCACAGGAAGTAACGCTTCAGTGTCCAACAGTTCCTCCAATGCAGGAAGCTCCTCAGAGAGCAGTACCCAGGGTGCTACTACCAGCAATGCTCCTTTAAATGTGCAAAACGGCAGTTCTACCCCAACTTATACCGACAGTACCATCGGTTTGGGCGGCGCCAGCATTACCATGATTAAGGGAGAGCAAAGCGGACAGCAGATTTCCATTGTAATTGAGAGCAATGACGGTAGCTTAATCGTAGTGGACGGTGGTTTAAAGACCAATGCTCCCTACCTTGCAAAATACATTAAGGACAGGGGGGGAAAGGTAGCAGCTTGGCTCCTTACCCATCCTCATGAAGACCATGTAGGTGCCCTTGCGGTAATCCTTGAGCAGCAGAAAAAGGAAGGTCATCCGGATTATTACAACATTGACCCGGGACAGATTTACTACGGCTTTGCGCCATTGGCCTTCTATGAGCAATATGAGCCGGCTCACCGTATTCCCATGATGAAGGAAATTATGGAAGACCTGGCCCAGTACGACAGTGCAAAGCGCCATGAAAGCTCCCCTGTAGGAACCAGCTTCACCTATGGCAATGTGGCAGTAGAGGTTTTGAACACCCCTTATTCCATTCCTATCGACTCAGGAAACAACAGCTCCGTTTGCTATATGATTACCATTAACGGAAAGAAGCTTCTGATTACCGGAGACCTTCCCTATGAAGCGGCAGGAAAGTTGATGGAAGAAAGAGGTGCCGACAAGCTTAAGGCAGACATTGTTCAGATGGCTCACCATGGACAGCACGGCGGATCCTTCGCCTTCTATAGCGCGGTAAATCCCAGATATGCTTTATGGCCCAGCTCTCAGGAGCTTTGGAACAAACGTAAGGATGCCTTCACTGAAGACCAGGAAAGCTATACCGTGGCTTTGACCAAATTCTGGATGAATAAGCTGGGTGTGGAGAAGAACTTCGTTATGGCGGATGGAAACTGGGTACTGAAGTAAGGTGGAAAAGCCCTGTGCCCATAAAGAAAAAGTGCTGTATCCTACAGAAATAGTTTTGTATCGTTGAAGAGAAAAAGCCTCGTATCCTTAGAGAAGACTTGCTTTTTTACCCAAGAATCTTTATACTTGAGAG
>CAUUUY010000220.1:0-3681 GCA_963548305.1 uncultured Oribacterium sp. | reverse complement strand
GGCTTCATTCCGCCATCCTTTCCTACCTGGAAATCAAGAAGGAAAATTTCTACTGTGTGAAGCAGGATTTAGACGGAAAACGCTTTGTTACCGCCAGAGCCTGGGAGGATTTGTCCAAAATTATGCAGGTCTACGAGGAGCTTCACTATCCTTTGGAAGAAAAGCTGATGGCGGAATATCTTGCGGATGAGGAGGTGGCTAAGGACTTTGCCCTTTACTATGACCTGTATTGCAAATACAGAGAAATCTATCATGTACCGGATATTTTGGCAGGAAAAGAAATCAAGGATGTCAGCCTCTTTGTACAGGCTCCCTTTGACGAAAAAATCAGCTTGCTATCCCTTTTGGTGGAGGCTTTGCAGAATGGATTTTATCGTTACAAGCAGGAACAAAAGGAGCAGGAGCATATCTTCGGCCTTTTAAAGAAGGCGAAGGAGAAAATGCAGGAGCTTCCCTTGGAGGAGGTACTTCGGCAGGAAGAAAAGACTTTGGAACAACAGAGAAAGCGGGCTAAGGAAGCAAAAATGCTTTCCAAAGATCAGGAAAAACGCTATGCCCATTTGCTTACCACCCTGTCGGAGTACTTAAAGCATTTACAGGAACAAAGCCAAGCCTCAGAGGAGGAAAAGTTCGGGCTTCTGAAGTCTGCTTTCCAAGAGAAAGAGGAGGCAAGAAAGAAGGATGTGGAAGAAACCGGGAAGATGCTCAGCAACGCCCTCCATTTCCTTGGAGAGGTCTTTGGAGAGGGACAGGAGTTACTGCTCTTCTTATCGGAGCTTAGTAAGAGTAAATATGCCTTGGCTTTCTTATCCGAGGTGGGGAATGAAACCTATTCCCAGTACAACCAATACCTTCTATTGCAGGATCAGAAGAAGTCCTTACAGGAAGAGCTTAGAGCATTGGAGCTATAGGACGGGAAGAAAGGAAGTTTAGTTTATCACGAAAAAATAATTCAATATATTTTATGAATTTCATAAAGAATTACAATAAATATCCTGCATAAAAATATAAACATCATTTCTGTATTTTTTAAATGCATTAATTAAATTTATAACAATTCACAAGAAGTAGCTTTTCTTAAGAGGGGGAGGCTGTTACCGAGAAGGATGTGGTACTTTCTTTGGGAACTTCCGAGGAAGCGAAGATGGCTTTAAAGAACTTTGTCAGCATACAGTTACAGGCACCAAACAGCTCTGAAGTACGAACAGTTCTGGATGCTATGGCAGGAGGGAAATCCGGAAATGATTATTATGTTCTGGATAAGGAGAAGGGAACCATTACCTTAAAGGCAGGCCGTTTCAAGGAAGCAGGAGAATATCAGTTCTTTGTCAAGCTTTCAAACAGAACAAAGAGCCTTTCCGGAAAGATTGTGGAGGACGAAGCGGAGGATGTAGCAAAGGATAATCACTTGGAAGTAGTGGAAAAAAGAGAATCCAGAAACGGCGCAAAGTACTTTGCTTTAAGCTTCCCGGAGATGAGTGAGGAAGAGGCAGCAGCTTATCTTGCAAAGCTTTCCAATGTAACCGTAAATGGAGTGAAATATACTCTGTCTAAGACATCTCCATATAAGCTCTTCGATAAGCAGTATTTTGCAGATAAGAAGGGAACGGAATCTACCCTTAATGCAGCTCTTGCGTTAACCCAGGCCGGCGGTGTGAAGATTGGGGAAAATGAAGTGGTGCTGGAAACAAAGGACGGAGAGTCTCAGAGCTATCTCTTTACAATAGAAGCTTTGGAAGCTCCCGCATTTAAGGAAGCAACACAGAAAAATACAGGTGAAGTAGAAATTTTCTTTACAGGAAAAGCGGCAGATATCAACGCTTACTTAAAGAGAGATCAGATTACTGTCACTGTAAATGGAAAGAAACTTGAGCTTCAGGGCTACTATACCAACTTGAAGTATTCTCCTGCTATCGGAGTAATTGAGGCAGGATTCTTAGGAACGGCAAATAAGTTCTTTATCGGAAAGGATGCCCTACAGGCCGGTGAGAACACCGTTACCATCAGTTCTCCGGATTACAAGGAGCAAAGCTTCAGATTTACTTATGAGAAGTAAGTTTCAGAGATTCTAAATCCACCGGAGGCAGAAAAGCATTTTTATGAAAAGGTTAGGAAAGAAGCAGAGATTCTTTAGCTTCTTTTCCTAGCCTTTTTTCTTTCTTTGACTTAATATAAAGAAGATAAGTCTAACTATTTAGATATACAAAATTATTTATATTTTTGTTGAGAAAGAGTGGGAAGGAAGCTATGGGAAAGAGACCAAGAATCAAACTAACGGTTACCGATAGAAGAGGCAAGATGGGTTGTCATAGAGGGCATCATATAGGACAGACTTTTGACTTTGATACGGAGCGGGGAGAAATTTGCCCAATGGCTATGCACTGCGCCTTTCCCTATATTGATATTTTACGCTATGGCGGAAAGATTCCCGGACAAGAAGAAGGAACAGCAGAGTTTTGCTGTTCCGATGCGGATACCATTATGGTATTTAAGGCAGAAATTGTAGAGGAGGAATCCTGATTGCCATCGTAGAAAAATGGCAGGTCGAGGCAATTCTACAGGAAATCCGTAGATACAAGTTGTTCCATCGGCCTAATGAAAGTCTGAGAAGAAAATACTCTTAATCTTTAAAAGACAAAGCCGTATTTATGGAGAAGCTTCTTCGCCATTTCACAATCCTCTCCGGTGTAGAAGGAGATTTGCAGGGCTCCTTCCCCTTTTTCCCGGTTATGATTAATACCAAGATTACGGATGCTGACCATGTTGGAAGCTAAGATGGTGGAGATAATGGAAATGGCGCCCGGATGATCCTGCACGTGAAGAGAAATTGCATATTCGCTATGAATCAGTCCCTGGGCGGAGCTGTCCATGGAATTCCGGTATTCTCCGGATTCTCGGAAGAGCTCTGCAATACCCTGGGGCTCTTCTTTTTCTATGGAAGCTTTGATTTCCTCCAGTAAAGCTTGGTAATGGGCAATCATTTGAAGAATCGGTTCCTTATTACTGAGGCAGATTTGCTGCCACATAATCGGAGAAGAGGAGGCGATACGGCTAATGTCTTTAAAGCCTCCGGCGGCCAGCTTTTTCATGGTCCCCTTCTCATCCTCTTCCTTCAAAAGCTTCACAAGACTTGCAGCAATCAGATGGGGGAGGTGGCTCACACAGGCTACAGCCTTATCATGCTCCTCCGGACTCATCACAAAGGGAATGCTGCCAATGGAGGAGAGGAAGCTTTTCATTTTCTCGATAGACTCTGTAGGAAAGCCTTGCCCCGGAGTCAGGAGATAATAAGCATTTTCCAAAAGGAGAGAGTCGGAGGCTTTGTAGCCGGAAGATTCCGAGCCTGCCATAGGGTGTCCACCGCAAAATTTTGAAGAAAGTCCTAAAGCTTTCGCTTCTTTCATAATGGAGCGTTTGGTGGAACCCACATCCGTCAGCAATGTATGAGTAGAAAGTTTAGGTGCCAGTTCCCGTAAGAATTTTCGGTTCCATTCCACCGGAGTGCATAAAAAGAGAAGCTCCGTATCCGCAGGAATTTCTTCAATACTTTGCAGTCCTTTTTCTATAATTCCTTCCGAAATAGCCATCTCTACGGAATGTTGATCCTTCTCCAGTACGGAAATTCTCGCCTTAGGATAGGTTTTTTTGATGGCTTTCGCAATGGATCCCCCGATCAAACCC
>CAUUUY010000219.1:0-3690 GCA_963548305.1 uncultured Oribacterium sp. | reverse complement strand
TTCCCGCCGGAATTTCCAGGGTAAAACGCGATAGAGCATGGCGGTATTGCCGAACCATGAGAAGCCTTCCGTCCTCTAAAACCGGAAGTACCGCTGCAGCTCCTATATGATGAATAAAGTCCCAGTGAGTCACATGACCGGACACATCCACCGTATCTTCATAGACCTCCAGCACCGAGCCCTTGTAGCGAAGCTTTCGTTCCAGTAAACGAACCGGAACCTCTTCCTTCTTCTCTTCCTGTTTTTTCTTTTCTTCCATCTTTCAAACACTCCTATTCCGAAAGATTTTGATTTGAAATTCTCTATGAGATTTTTTCCTCAAACTTCTCTAGTTTAACATACTTAAAGGGATATCTCCATGATTTAAAGAAAGATTTCCCCTTCCGGATGTCGAAAGATTTCCCTTCCGGATGTTAAAAAATCCCCCCTCCGAATGTGGAATAATTTTCCTTCCGTAATAGAAAAAAAGGCGAACAGAAAGTAAAACAACGCTTTCTCTCTTCGCCCTTTTGGAAAATCAAATCCGGAAATCCTATTTGGAAAACTCCACCTTGGAAACTCCGTAGCCCGCCTTGTTGATATGCTCCCGAAGCTCTTCCTCGCTGTGCTCTTCCTTCATCCGTACTTCCGCCGTATGACTGCTTAAATCCACCGTAGCCCAAACACCGGAAATAGCATTCAAGGCATTTTCCACCTTCTTCTTGCAGTTTCCGCAATGCATATCATCTACGGAAATCATGGCTTTAAAGGGATAATGTCCTTCCACTTTGTCGGCAACCTTTACGGAATCCACACTGCATTCTCCTCCGCCGCAACAACCGTTTTTTCCTCTTTTAATGACACTTCTTACCGCAAAAACGATAATTACGCCTACCAGTGCCAAGATGACAAAATTTCCCATGCTGTTCTTCCTCTCTAAAAACAAGTTTGGCTTAAATTCATTAGCCTAGTCTAACTTCTTTAGTTTAGTCCCTTGTTTTCTCCTGTCAAGGAATTTTGAAAAATTTTATTTTTCCACCCGCGACGCGCCCGGTCTTATTTTTCCTTCTCTTCTTCCTCTTCCTTCTTCTCTTCCTTATGCACGATAGTCTTTCCGATACGGTGATTCTTGATTTCCGCCACATCAATGCTAAGACCGTCCGTATCCAAGTGCAGGGAAGAGCCGTCCTCCGGCACCCTACCGATGATTCCCATAATATAACCGCCGAAGGTGTCCGCAGCCTCTAAATCCAGATGAATCTTCAGGGCTTCATTTACATCTTCCAAATCCGCAGAACCGAGAATACTCCACTCATTTTCGGAAATCTGCTCAATAGGCTCCGGCTCGGGAAGCTCATCCTCTTCATGCAGGTCACCCACCAAGGCCTCAATAAGGTCATGAAGCGTAACGATTCCCGTCATTCCGCCGTACTCATCCAGTACAATCCCGTAGTACTTTCTTTCCTTTTGCATGATTTTGAAAAGATCGGAAACCTTCATATTCTGAGAAATGAAGAAGGGGCGATCCACCGCATTCCGCATAACATTGGGTCTGCTTAAGTCGTTTAAGCGGAAATAGTCCTTGGTATTCAAGACACCGATAATATCGTCATTGTCCTCGCCGCAAATCGGGTAGCTGGCAAAACGGTTTTCGTGAATGGTATGTCTCCACTGCCGATCCGTATCCTCAATATAAAGCATGGCCACATCGGTTCTGTGGGTGCAAACGTCTTCCACCGTAAGATCCTTAAATTCGAACACATTTTGAATCCATTCATTTTCACTGGACTCAAAGATACCGCTTTCCATTCCCTCATCAATCATCATCAAAATGTCTTCCTCGGAAACGGCATTGATATCCCTTTCCGGATCGATTTTCAAAAGCTTCAGTACCGCATTGGTGGATGCGGAAAGAAAGAAAACGATGGGCATGGAAATGATGGACACAATCCGTAACACCGGAGCAATGAAAAGCGCTATAGGCTCTTTATATACCTGCGCCAGACGCTTCGGCACCAACTCTCCGAAAACAATACTGATATAAGATAGAAGAAGGGTAATCAGTACAATGGAAAGGGGGTGCATCATGCTCTCCGTATTGGGGATGGGCAGCTTTACCAAAAGCTTGTCCAAATATCCCGCAAAGCTCTCCGCCGCAAAGGCACTGGAGAGAAATCCCGCCAGAGTAATCGCCACCTGAATGGTGGACAAAAATCGGGATGGCTCTTCTACAAGCTTCAAAAGATGCTTTGCATTTATGCTTCCGTCCTCTGCAAGCTTTCTTATTTTTCCCTCTCCCACCTGCAAAACTGCAATCTCCGCGCAGGAAAAGAATCCGTTAATAAAAATCAGTACAAACAAGAGTATGACTCGACCAAGCATAGCTGTGTTTAAAAATCCTCCTTAACTCCAAAATCTTTGGAATAGTTTTCGTTCCCGGGAATACTCGAAAAATGAACTGCAGAAAAAGGTATAGCGTGTCCTACACACTATACCTTCTCGCTATATGATTCTTAGGACTTCCGTTATCCGCGTCCCCGTCTTCGTCCATGTTCTTCCCCTTCTTGTCTCTTTCCTCAACTGAAAAGAATACAGGCATTATACGGAATCTCCCCTACTTTGTCAAATCCGAGAGAAAACCAGCTTGAGATAGTTATTCCATCGTGAATATCATAGTTACTTCTACAATGAATTCCATGGCGTTTGATAAGTACTATAGTTCCACCGGAATACCCTTTCGGCAAAGAGCAATGCGCCAAGGCTTTTTCTTTGCCCGGATATAACGAAACTTCAGAAAACCGGCATTTTCCAGATATGCCTTTAATTCCGCCTCATCATAAAGTCTTACACCATGAATCTTCTTAATCATGGAACAACACTTACTTTCCTTATCATGGGTAACCGCCAAAAGAAGTACCCCTCCCGGCTTTAAAACTCGATACGCCTCTGCCAAAGCTTTGTCCATGCTCTTCCAAAAGTAAATGCTTTCAAAGCTGGAAATCGCATCAAAACTGTCGTTTCGAAAGGGAAGCTTATTCACTCCGCTTAAAATCACCTCGCATCTGTCCTGCGAAATGGCCTTCTCATTCCAGCCTGTGGCGATGGAAACAGACACCGGCGAATGATCGATGCCGCTGACATGGGCATCCGGATAGCATTCCAACCAACGCTCCAGATTTCCGCCTCCCCCGCAGCCCAAATCCAAAATATCCGCCTGAATCGGCAATTCCACAAAGGACATGCCCCAGCGACCCAACTTGGCATGCTCTCCGTAATTCATTAATAGGCTAATGACTCTCCCAAAAAATCCTCTGGGTTTCGAGAAATTCTGCAAAAGCCCCATTGTCTTCCTCCTGAAATCTTGGGGAATCCTGCTCCTAGCATCCCCTTTTCTCTTTCTAGTCCGTCTTCGCAAGTCTTAATTTATTCGTAAAATTAATTTTATGGGACAAAGCCAGGCTTGTCAACAGGGAGATGAGGGAAGGACGGGGGAAGCTTATGCGATATTTTTATACCTTGTATAAAAATACTCGTAAATCTTTTGACGATACTCAGAGATGCTAAGTTCATCGTAGGGAATGAATCTAAGAGCTGCCGAGTTGATGCAAAAACGCCGATCTGCACCCGAAGTTCATCCACAGATTCTTCTGCGCTTTTTACTGAAGATCAAAGTAACTGCGCGGGATATGGCAGTAGCCGCCGGGATTCTTG
>CAUUUY010000218.1:0-3705 GCA_963548305.1 uncultured Oribacterium sp. | reverse complement strand
CCTCCAGAATCCGCTCCACCCTGGATTCTCTATCCATGTGATATTCTTTCATCAAGGCTTCCAAATCATATTCGTCATAGAATTCTTTTTCCAGACCTAAGCTTAGTACCTTCATTGGTTTTAGGCTATAAAAGGAAGCAATTTTCTCTGCAAAACCTCCGGACAAAATGCCGTCCTCTAAGACCACCACAAGCTCATGGTCTTTTTCCAGATTTTCAAGATATGCTTTATCCAAATGAGATAGAATACCGGGGTTAAGTAAAGTGGGCTTAATGCCGGTCTTTTTCTCAAAGTTTTTCGCCCCTTCTCTTCCTTCTTCATACAAGGAGCCTGTTGCAAAGATGGCGACCTTCTGCCCTCTTTGGATTTCCTGATAGGAAACAGGGAAGAAGCTCTTCTTTACCGGCGCTTCGTCCTCCAGCACATTTCCTTCCGGTGCAAAAATCAGTACCGGATGCTCCTGCTGTTCTAAAGCCCAATCCAGTAAAGAGAAATATTCTCCTTTAAAAGCCGGGGCAAAGATTAAAAGATTCGGGATGGAATTGGCCATGGCCAAAAGATACAGTCCAAGGTGGGTTTTATCCCGCATTCCCAAAATAGAGGCACTGTTTACCACCATGGTAATGGGAAGGGAATTGATGGCTGCATCGTGGGAAATCTGATCATAGGCTCTTTGCAGGAAGGTGGCGGAAGTAAAGAACACCGGCTTTGCGCCATTCTTTGCAGCACCACAGGCAAGGGTTACTCCTGTCTGCTCCGCAATTCCCACATCCACAAACTGCTTTCCCGCCTCTTTCCTTTGCTTTGCATGAAATCCCATGCCGCCGGGCACTCCTGCGGTAATGGCCAAGACTGCCGGATCCTTCTTCATTTTCGCCAACAAGAATTCCGCGGTAAGTTCTCCGATATCTTCTCCCGGGAAATCGTATTCTTCTCTGGTTTTTCCCGTTTCCAAATGGAAGGGCAGATGCCAGTGCCAGCTTTCCTTATCCTGCTCCGCAAACTTAAGCCCCTTACCCTTTGCGGTATGAATGTGAAGCACCACCGGTTTTTCGTAGCTTTTCGCCTTTTCCAAGGCCTTTACCAGAGACTCCACATCATTTCCCTGCTCCTCATAGAGATATTCCAGCCCCATAGCCCGGAACAGATTATTCTCAGCCTGACCATTGCTTTCCCTAAGGCACTTTAATCCCTTATACATGCCTCCGTGATTTTCCGCAATGGACATTTCGTTATCATTTAAAATGATGAGAAGCTGGCTTTCCTGCTCCCCTGCAATGCTTAATCCTTCCAGAGCCATTCCGCCGGAAAGGGAACCGTCTCCAATTACCGCCACCACCTTTTCCGTTCCGGAAACTAAGTCTCTGGCTTTGGCAAGTCCTATAGCCAAGTCAATGGAAGTGGAGGTGTGTCCGATGGAAAACAAATCATAGGGGCTTTCTTTAGGGTCGGTATAGGGTCCCACCTCATCATAGGAAGCCTCCTCCATATATGCCCTTTTTCTGCCTGTCAGCATCTTATGGGGATAGGTTTGATGGGAAACATCAAAGACAATCTTATCCTTTGGGGTGTCAAAAACTCTGTGCAGAGCGATAGTCGCCTCTACAAAACCCAAATCCGGTCCCACATGTCCCATATGTTTACTGGCTCTTTCAATCAGAAAATCCCGCATTTCCCCTGCCAGGGTATTCAAGTCTCCCATGGAGCAATGCTTTAAATCCTCCGGGCTATTGATTCTTTCTAAAATCATAACGCCACCTCTCCCTTTCTACGCTCTCCTACTTTATACTCTCTTCTACTTTTTACGCTCTCCTGCTTTTTACTATCTCCCACTCTCTCCCACACAATTCCGCGAAACGTCTCATCATATTACAGCGGAAAATATCCTTCTGCTCTATACTGTAAAGCCTCCCTATTCTCATGCAGTCTTTCAGCTTTGTCAATCGAAAGTCAGCTAAGGCTATATTCCTAATTCTAAATCCACAGCACTGCCATAGACTTCAACCACACCACAATTAGACAACTAAAAAAGGAAGTCTGGAATATACAGTCCATGAATAGCTTCGTGCAATATAGCTCTAAAGAGGGGTAATCTGAACTCGTCTGTACTTACAGAAAGCGAATGAAATGAAGCTTGATGTTAGTACAGCTACGAGGTGAAGTTAGCGAGAGCGTGCCCCGCTTTAGAGCTATATTGCTATAGAAGCGATGATTTCACTGTGATATTTCCTACTTCCTTTTATCCTTTAGGCTTCGTCGGCAAAAAGTGGTGAAGAAAGGTAACGATCTCCGGAATCCGGAAGAATGATAACAATGTTCTTTCCCTTTGCCTCAGGGCGCTTTGCAATCTGGATAGCCGCGTGTACAGCTGCTCCGGAGGAAATTCCGGTTAGGACGCCCTCTTCTCTTCCGATACGTCTTCCTGTTGCAAAAGCATCCGCATTGGAAACAGTAATGATTTCATCATAGATCTTCGTGTCTAAGGTGTCAGGAACAAAACCTGCTCCGATTCCCTGAATCTTATGCGGTCCCGGAGCCTTTCCGGAAAGCACTGCAGAATCCTCAGGCTCTACCGCGATTACCTTTACGGCAGGGTTCTTTGCCTTCAAATATCGGCCGATTCCGGTAATGGTTCCTCCGGTTCCGATTCCGGAAATCAGATAATCCACCTTGCCGTCAGTATCCTCCCAAATCTCCGGACCTGTGGTCTTCTCATGAGTCTTGGGATTCGCCTGGTTTTCAAACTGGCCGGGAATAAAGCTATTGGGAATTTCTTTTGCAAGCTCCTCTGCCTTGGCAATGGCGCCCTTCATTCCTTTTGCTCCCTCAGTCAGCACCAGCTCTGCGCCATAAGCCTTCATCAGAGTTCTTCTCTCCACACTCATGGTATCAGGCATTACGATGATAATTCTGTAGCCTCGGCTTGCCGCCACTAAGGATAAACCGATTCCTGTATTTCCGGAGGTAGGCTCGATAATAACGGAGCCGGGCTTTAAAAGACCTCTTTCTTCTGCATCATCAATCATTCCCTTGGCAATTCTATCCTTTACAGAGCCTGCCGGGTTAAAATACTCCAGCTTTGCCAAAAGCTTTGCCTCCAAGCCATCCTTTTTCTCGATATGGCTAAGCTCCAAAATCGGAGTACGTCCAATCAGTTCTTCCGCTGCGTGATAAATCTTTCCCATACCATTCTCCTTTTCTGCTCTGTACATTCTCTACTCTGTACATTTTTTGCTCTGAAAATCTTCTTCTCCAAAAAAGCACTTACTCATACAAGAATAAAAACTAAAGTTTTTCTTCGTGGAAAAGTATAATCCATATAAACATACTAGTCAAGTATGTTTATATGGATTATTTGATTCATAACGGGTATGGCCGGTAAAATGTGCGATGTCTCGTTTTACAGAACATCCTCTGATTTTGTAAAAAAGAGCTACAAAAACAGATGCATTACTTTTTCAAAGCTGTATAGGTCCGAAACAGAGGCAATCTCTCACCAATGTAAACAAAAATACCGTGGCGGGACTTAAGCAGTATAGACCTGAAAAAGGGGTAATCTGAGCCCGTGGGTACTTGTGAAAAACGAATCCCATGAAGTTTTTCACTTAGTACCTCTACGTGGCGAAGTTAGCGAGAGCGTGCCCCCATTTCAGGTCTATGCTGCAATAGTCCACTATTTTTTAACAGCTCTTTAAATGACAAAAT
>CAUUUY010000217.1:0-3721 GCA_963548305.1 uncultured Oribacterium sp. | reverse complement strand
CCCATTCTTCCATTAAATACAGCCTGGCTTCTTCCAAACCTTCTTCCGTAAAGGGAAAGCTTTTATAGCTTTTCTCCTCTTCATTCGTATAAGCGAAGGCAAAGGGCTCCGGCCAGCAGGCTGCCAACAAATGGTTCTCCCCTTCTTCTTCCTTTTTTTCCATAAAATACCGCATTCCCTGAAAGGAAGCGGTATATCTTTCCTTTTTTAAAAAGCTAAGGGGCATTAAATCCTTCTTCTCAATTTCCATTTAGTGAGCCTCATCCCAGTTATTTCCTACAGTAGCCTCTACAATCAAGGGTACCGGTAGAGAAACTACATGTTCCATGGCGGAAACCAGAATTTCCTTTACGGTCTCCAGTTCCTCCTTTACAACTTCCAATAAGAGCTCATCATGGATTTGAAGAACTATACGGCTTTGACAGTTCTTTTCCGCCAGTTTCCGATCCACCATCACCATTGCTTTTTTGATAATATCCGCCGCGGTACCTTGAATAGGAGCATTCATAGCCACCCGTTCACTAAAGCTTCTTCTCATAAAGTTGGAGGCATGAATCTCCGGTAAAGGTCTGCGTCTGCCGAAAAGAGTCTTCACAAAGGAATGTTCTCTGGCAAAGGCTACTTCTCCGTCTAAATATTCCTTAACTTTGGGATAGCTTGTGAAATAGCGTTCAATGTACTCCTTGGCCTCCTGTCGGGAGATGCTTAAGCCTTCGGAAAGCCCGAAGGCGGAAATACCGTAGACAATGCCGAAGTTCACCGCCTTGGCATTTCTTCTAAGCTCCGGCGTTACCTCTTCCAAAGGCACATGAAACACTTCTGATGCTGTTACTCTATGAATATCCGCATCCTTCCTATAGGCTTCAATCAATTTTTCATCCTTGGACAGAGAAGCCAATAGTCTTAGCTCTACCTGAGAATAGTCCGCATCCAGAAAAACCGATCCTTCCTTAGGAATAAAGACGGAACGGAATACCCTTCCCATCTCCGTACGAATCGGAATATTCTGTAAATTCGGTTCAGTGGAAGAAAGTCTTCCTGTGGCAGTTACCATCTGCTGGAAGCTTCCATGGATTCTTTGATCTTCTCCCACATAATTGCTTAGTCCCTCCGCATAGGTGGAGTTTAATTTGGAATAGGTTCTGTATTCTAAGATTTTCCCTACAATAGGATAGTCTTCCTGTAATTTTTCCAAAACATCCACTGCAGTGGAATATCCGGTCTTCGTCTTCTTTCCTCCGGGAAGCTGCATTTTCTCAAAAAGGATTACCCCCAGCTGTTGAGGAGAATTAATATTAAATTCTTCCCCTGCCATAGCATAGATTTCTTCCTGCAACATGGCAATATTCTTCTTCAGCTTTTCTCCGTAGGAAAGTAGAGCCTCCTTATCCACTAAAATTCCCGCCTTCTCCATACGGAAAAGCACGGGTACCAAAGGCTCCTCCACATCCCTATACAATTCCCACTGCTCTGTCTCCTTCAGCTCCTGAAAAATTCTATCCTTGGCCTGCCAAGAAACAAAGGCGGAATACAATCCCTCTTCAGCAGGATTTTGAAGCTCCTTCTTCCTGGGCAGCACAAGATCCATATAATCTCTGGCCAAGTCATCATAGGCATAGGAGTCCTTTAAAGGATTTAAAAGATAAGCGCCAAGAGCCAGGTCATGAATTTCTCCCTCTAAAAGTCCCTCCCAAAGATGATACTGTTCTTTTAATTGCAGAGTAAAATATTCTCCCTCCTTGAACAGTTCTTTAAGCTCCTCTTCACAAAGGGATAGTGGAATCCGATAGAGTCTTGTGTCGGAAAGGCAGAGATAAACATATAACTTTCCCTCTTCGGATGAATCTGCTTGCAGAAATATTCCGGCTGTTTTTTGTTTTTTTGCATCCTTAAAGGCAATTTTGGCAAGATAAGGATCTTCCACATCCTTCCAGGCCGGAAGACTCAGCTTTTTCTCCGTTGTACTTTCCGCCTCTTCAAAGCGGGAATAAAGGGAACGGAATTCCCACTTTCTAATCAATTCCTTACTTTCGGAATTGGCATAGTTTTCCCACTTACAATCGGAAAAGTTCAATGTGATGGGCACATGGATATTGATGGTGGCAAGCTCCTTGGAAAGCTTGGCCAGTTCAAAATTCTCCTTAAGATCCTTTCCGGCACTTGGTTTTCTGGGTACCTTAAACACAGGATCCTCTGCATGGGCATAGGCCTCTTCAATACTTTTATATTTTTGGATAATCCATGTAGCGGTTTTTTCTCCCATTCCGGGAACACCCGGAATATTGTCGGAGCTGTCTCCCATAAGAGCCTTTAAATCAATAAACTCTAAAGGACTTACCCCCCATTCCTCCTCCACATCCTTAGGATAATAGGAGTAAACCTTGGTCTCTCCCTTGGAGGTTTTGGGAATACTGATTTTAATATGTTCATCGGAAAGCTGTAACAGGTCCCGATCTCCGGAGACCACTACAACTTCCTTTCCCTCTGCCTGCATTTGCTTGGCAACGGTGCCCAGAATATCATCCGCTTCAAAGCCCTCCATCATCAGGAGCGGCATATGCATTTTCCGTAAAAGCTCCTGCAATAAAGGAACCTGTTCCTTCAGCTCCTCCGGCATTCCCTTTCTGGTTCCCTTATATTCCGGGAAAAGCTTATGACGAAATGTAGGTTTCGGTACATCAAAGGCCACCGCCACATATTCTGTTTCTTCCACCTCTATCTCTTTAAACAAAATGTTTAAAAAGCCATAGATTCCATTGGTGGGAATTCCCTCTTTGTTGTTCAAAAAAGGAACCCCGTAAAAGGCCCTGCTTAAAATACTGTGACCATCGATTAATAAGATTTTCTCTCTTTTCAATGCCTTACTCCTATCCTATAAATCCGTACAAACTATACCAGGCAGAAAAGAAAACTGCCCAAAAAAGAAGGGAATGTACCACAATTCTTAGTCCCCTGAAAAAATGGTTTTGGAAGATAAAAAAATTGGCTTCTTCTATTAAGTTTTGATAGGATTTTTCCAGCTGCAGCTCTTCCTGTTCTCCCTCCAGGCTCTGCAATCCCTCATAAATCATATGGGTGATTCTAAGCTCTTCCCGGCAGTCTTTGCAGGATTCCATATGTTCCAAAAAGGACTCACATTGCTCCTCTTCCCAGTTGCCCTGGATAAAATCATTAATATATTTTCTGGCCTCTAAACAATTCATTTTTCTCCCATTTTCTTGATAAAGGACTTGCAAAGAAAAGAAAAAAGTGGTAACCTAGGTTCTGTTCTTGCCGCCGTGGCGGAATGGCAGACGCACTTGACTCAAAATCAAGCGGGAAACCGTGCCGGTTCGAGTCCGGCTGGCGGCATGAAGGAGAGAGAAATCTCTCCTTTTTTTATGCCATTTTCCAGTCCTATAAAATTCTATAGCGCATTAAAATCTGCTATTACAATATGCTTTTTCAATCAGCTTATGCAATCAGCTTTTCGATTAGCTTATTCGATTGGATTTTTCGATTAGATTTTTACAATCCGCTTCCTGCGATTTTCTCTTATCTTTATTTTGTACCGAAAATTCTGTCTCCCGCATCTCCCAGACCCGGGCAGATATAAGCATTTTCGTTTAACTCTCTATCCAGATTTCCTACATAAATCTGCACGTCCGGATGGGCTTCATGAAGCTTCTTTCCCCCTTCAGGAGCGGCAATGATACAGACAAATTTAATCTTCTTTCCCCCG
>CAUUUY010000216.1:0-3725 GCA_963548305.1 uncultured Oribacterium sp. | reverse complement strand
TGGGGCACGCTCTCGCTAGCTTCGCCACGTATCGGATACTAAGCGAAAAACTGCGATTCTCTTGTTTTTCGCAAGTACCGACGGGCTCAGACTACCCCTTATTTAGACCTATATTGCCGAAAATCTATATATTATTTTGATTTTGATAGCCCGTTATATTTTCTGGTATGAAATTTAGTATCCGCTTTATTTCTCCAACGCCTGATCCACATCTGCAATGATGTCCTGCACATCTTCAATTCCTACAGACATTCTAATTAAATCCGGAGATACACCTGCTGCCAGTAGCTCTTCATCATTCATCTGTCTGTGGGTGGTGGATGCCGGGTGCAGCACACAGGTTCTGGCATCCGCAACGTGAGTTACAATAGCAGCCAGCTTCAGAGAATCCATAAACTTTACAGCCGCTTCTCTTCCTCCAACTACGCCGAAGGAAATTACTCCGCAGGAGCCTTTTGGCAGATACTTTTTAGCCAATTCATGCTGGCTGTCATTTTCCAAACCGGAGAAGGAAACCCAGGATACCTTGGGATGCTTTTCCAAATGCTTTGCTAAAGCCAAGGCATTTTCATAATGTCTTTCCATTCTTAAGTGCAAGGTTTCCAGACCTACGCCCAGATAGAAGGAGTTTTGCGGAGAAGGAATGGAGCCTAAATCACGCATCAGGTTGGTGGTCATTTTCACAATATAGGCTGCCTTACCGAAGCTCTCCGTATAGACTGTTCCGTGGTAGGTTTCGTCCGGAGTGGTTAGTCCCGGGAATTTCTCGCTATACTTGGTCCAGTCGAAGTTTCCGGAATCCACAACCGCACCGCCAACGGAGTTGGCAAAACCGTTCATGTATTTTGTGGTGGAGTGGGTCACGATATCCGCTCCCCATTCAAAGGGTCTACAGAAAATCGGAGTGGGGAAGGTATTATCCACGATCAATGGTACGCCATGCTTGTGTGCTGCCTGGGCAAATTTTTCGATATCCAAAATTTTCAAGGCCGGATTCGCTAAGACTTCTCCAAAAACCAGCTTTGTGTTGGGACGGAACTTGGACTCCAAGTCTTCTGCAGAAATGTCCGGGTCCACGAAGGTCGTTTCAATGCCCATGTTTTTCATGGTCTTTGCGATTAAGTTGTAGGTTCCGCCATAGATTGCGGAAGAAGCAATCACATGATCCCCCGCAGAGGCAATATTGAAAATGGCATAGAAATTTGCCGCCTGACCGGAAGAGGTTAAAATCGCCGCTACTCCGCCCTCCAACTGACAGATTTTATTTGCCACAGCATCATTGGTGGGGTTAGCCAGTCTGGTATAGAAATAGCCGGAGTCCTTTAAGTCAAAAAGGTCTCCCATTTGCTGGGAAGTCTCGTATTTAAAGGTTGTGGATTGTACGATAGGTACTACTCTGGGCTCTCCTTTTTTCGGCTCATAGCCTCCCTGTACACAGATGGTATCGATGTTGTAATTTGCCATGATGTTTACTCCTTTACTGTATTTTCACTGTTCTGTCCTATCAGAAAACTGTCTTTTATTCTACCATGGCTATGTTTAATTCGTCCATCATTCTGTATATTGCTTTCCCCAAGATATACAATATTAATAAAGTTTTTGTTCTTTTCTTCAATGTACACCGCATCCCATGCTATACTTAAAAAAACACAAAATCGTCAAAAATATACTTAGTGGAAATCATATTAAACAACTCCGGCAAAGGCCCATCCGACAATTGAAAAAAACTTATCTTTCGATAAGACTTCAGAAAGGAAGCATATGAACCAAATTGACTTGAGTAAAGAAGAACGACAAAAACTCAAAGAACTTCAGGAGAACCCTCAATTTAAAAAAGACTGGAATATCTTGAAGATATGCATTTATAGATCACATCCTATTCCATCTATTTTTATATTGTGTTTACTTATTTTTTTTGCATGTATTTTATATTGTTTCAGCGGCTTATTTGCATATGTCTTATATGAATTGATTGCTCATTTTGATGATTCAACATGGTTCGGTATCAGTACACTCCTCGCGATGCCTATTTTCATTCTGGCTATAGCCGCCGGGGGAGCTATCATACTGCTTATCACCAGGCTTGTTGAAAAACAACTAAAGAAGTTTAGTCCAAGAGAAATATATTTAAAACGTTCACTTCCTCCAACGATAAATATTATTCTTCCCTACTCGGAATTTAATGAAGAAAAACTTCCCACTAAAAGCTTAAAAAAAGTTCTACCAAATTTTTCATATTATCTCCAGTCCGGTTTACTTAAATTGCAGCATCAAAATGATCTACAAATCACAGACTTATATGCCTACAGTCCAAAAAAGAATACAGTTGGCACTCACGCATACGAATTTAAAGGACAGATTTTTTCCTTTAACTATTCTTCCCATTTTGATGGACAACTACGAGTTATTCCCTCAGATAAACTGTTGGAGAAAGGAAGAAATAGAGGGTATTTTGCCCCCTGCGAAGGAGAGATAAAAATTGATGTGAAAGATATTCCTCATAACGAGTATTATGACATCTACTGTTCTAACATAGAAGCAGCACGAAATTTCCTAACACCGGCAATGCTTGCCTGGTTTGACAAACAAATTCCTAGAGGATTAACTTTCTTCTTAACAGGTAATCATATTTATTTGGCTATTCAAAGCAACCTGATTATCTTCGATCCACCGAAGAATATAGCAGCTTGGGAGAAATGGAATATTGAAGAAATTGCATGGCGAATAAAAGCTATGACCCAAACAGCAATGCAACTTACGGAAATATTTCAATAAAGACTAAAGCAGTTGCAATGGTATAAAGTGGATTTTTGTTCAGCACTCATTCATTTTCATCCATCTTTGCGCCCGATTACTCCTCTCTCATAATAAAAAATATACTGCTGAATAATCCCTGCATTTTCCCCATACAAGGAAAATGGAGATATCCCGCCACATTCCTTCTCAATGGCCCGAAAAATCCAGACATCCACCGGAACGCAGGCGGTTCTTCCGTAGGCAAAGAGGGCAATGCAGTTTGCCACCTTTATGCCTACGCCCATGACGGCCTGCAGCTTTTCCAGCAATGCATGGTCGGTAAGTTCTGCAATGGCTTTTAAATTCAGCTCTCCACTATTGACCTTTTGTATTGCGTCCAAGATATACTTCACCCTATAGCCAAGACCGCAGGCTGCCAGCTCTTCCGTTGTAGCATCTTTCATTTCTTCCGGAGAGGGAAATGCCTTTAGCCTTTCCTGTTCAGTAACAATATCATGGCCATATTTCTCCGACAGGGCTTCCACGGATTTAATAATGGCCGGAATACTTTTCCGTTGGGAAATAATAAAGGTAAGCAGCATTTCCCAAGGGTCTTGCCGTAGGAGTCGTACTCCTCGTCCATGGGCAATAGCCTGATCCACGAATTCATGCTTTCCACTTTCCGAAACTGCGATTTCACTATAGCATCTTTCCAAATCAAAAAAAGGGAACCAGATCGTTTCCCAGCTTTCCCGGTCACAGGACACCGTATATACTCCGGCTTCTCTATCTTCGGACCGAAGGTAAATGGCGGAATCTCCGGAGATAAAACGATAGCTTCCGTCCTCCAAACATTTTCCCCGGAAGCACTGTCCGCTTTCAATAATTTTCTCTAAATCAAAATCATCTTTGATGGTCACTTGCATAAATCACACTCCTATAAAGCTTTGGGAAATATCATAGCACAAAAGACCCGCTAAAACTGTTCA
>CAUUUY010000215.1:0-3729 GCA_963548305.1 uncultured Oribacterium sp. | reverse complement strand
GCTCTAAGGCTCTGAGAACGGCATTATTATAGAAGGTTCCACCCTGTACTACGATATGCTTACCAAGCTCCTTGGGATTGGTAACCTTAATAACCTTGTATAAAGCATTCTTTACTACGGAGTAGGCAAGACCTGCGGAAATATCCGCTACGGTAGCGCCTTCCTTCTGGGCCTGCTTTACGTTGGAATTCATAAATACGGTACAACGGGATCCTAAATCTGTAGGCGTCTTCGCGAACAAAGCCTCCTGAGAGAAGTCAATGACGTTATAGCCTAAGGATTTTGCAAAGGTCTCCAGGAAAGAACCGCAACCGGAGGAGCAGGCTTCATTTAACTGCACATTATCCACGGTGCCGTCCTTAATATGAATACACTTCATATCCTGTCCGCCGATATCCAAGATACAATCTACGTCAGGCTCAAAGAAGGATGCGGCATAGTAGTGGGCAATGGTTTCCACCTCTCCCTCGTCCAGCTGGAAGGCGGACTTTAAGAGAGCTTCTCCGTAACCGGTAGAGCAAGAGTAGCTGATTTCCGCACCCTCCGGAAGTTTTTCTTTAATTTCCTTCATGGCTCTGATGGCAGTGGCAATGGGAGAGCCTTCATTTCCGGAATAAAAAGTATAAAGCAGTTCACCCTCTTCGGAAATCAAAGCCACCTTGGTTGTAGTGGAACCTGCATCAATTCCCAAGAAGATTTTTCCCTTATAGGAAGATAAGTCTCCGGTAGGCACCTTGGCTTTATTGTGACGAGCAATGAAGCTTTGGTAATCCTCTTCTTTTTCGAAGAGACAGTCCATACGCTTGATTTCACTGTCCATTTCAATGCCGGCACGAAGACTCTTGACCAGGCTTGCCAAGGGAATTTCTTTTGCGTTTTCTTCTATACTTAAAGCAGACCCCATGGCGGCAAAGAGGTGAGAATTATCCGGATTGATAATGGCATCTCCCTCCAGCTTTAGAGTACGAATAAAACTGTTTCTTAATTCCGACATAAAGTGGAGCGGGCCTCCTAAGAAGGCAACATTTCCACGGATAGGCTTCCCCTGAGCCAAACCGGAAATAGTCTGATTACATACGGCCTGGAAAATGGAGGCAGCCAAATCTTCTCTGGCAGCGCCTTCATTGATTAAAGGCTGAATATCAGTCTTCGCAAAAACACCGCAGCGGGCTGCGATGGGATAGATCATCTGGAAATTCTTGGCCAATTCATTCAGACCGGAAGCATCCGTATCCAAAAGAGAAGCCATCTGATCGATAAAGGAACCGGTACCTCCGGCACAGATTCCGTTCATTCTTTGGTCAATACCACCCTTGAAGTAGATGATTTTGGCATCCTCTCCTCCAAGCTCGATGGCAACATCTGTTTGGGGATAGAATTCCTTTAAAGAATTTGCTACAGCTACAACCTCCTGACAGAAGGGCTGTCCCATGTGCTTGGCCAGACTCAGTCCTCCGGAACCGGTTACCATACAAGTCAGGGTACAATCCCCCAGTTTTTCCTTTGCTTCCTCCAGTAAATCTGCCAATGTTTCCTGTATATTGGCAAAGTGTCTTCGATAGTCTGAAAAGAGAAGGTTCTTCTCTTGATCCATAATGGCGACTTTCACCGTTGTAGAACCGATATCTATTCCCAGTCTATAAGTTCCTGTCATAAATTCACCCATTTCTATACTTTCTAAGCAAGTGTGTAAAAAGCTGCCTTTCTCCCATAGGAAAAAGTTCAAGGACTTACTCTAACACAAAGGAAGGGGGGCAACAATAAAGCCTTTCTAAAAAAATAATAAAAAGAGCTGTGCTTAATAGAATTTTAATAAAAACCATAAGACAATCCTAATTTCATCTTGAAAAAGCCAGGGGAGACAAGTATACTCATGCGGTGCAAGAAGATAGCAAAAGACAACAGTGGGAGAGCGGGGGAAAAGAAATTTACTCAGCTTGAAAGCCAATCAAAGAAAGGTAGTGAGAATGAATATCTTGGACCGTTTAAATAGAAAGTTCGGACGCTTCGCCATTCCGAATTTAATGCAGTATATTTGTGTGATTTACGGAATAGGTTTTATGATTCAGGTGGTGGCACCGGAAATTTACTATTATTATATGGATTTGGATCCGGAAGCAATTCTCCATGGACATATCTGGCGGATTTTTACATTTTTGTTTTACTTTCCGGCAGGGGGAGGATTTTCCGGCGTGTTTTGGGCCATTATCGGTATTATGGTGTATTATAATATCGGAAAAACCTTGGAATTTCTCTGGGGAAGCTTCCGCTACACGTTTTTTATTGCCTCCGGTATCATTCTTTATAATGTGGTAGGTATTCTGATTTATCTGTTCACCGGCGTGTCTTTACAGTTAAATCCTACCTATATGAGCTTCAGTATTTTTTTGGCCTATGCTTTAAGTTTGCCGGATACTATGTTTTACATTTATTTCCTTTTTCCGATTAAGGCCAAGTACCTGGCGGGAATAGAAACGGCGTTGTATTTCTTTTTCTTTTTGACCAGTCCAAATATGGGAGAGAGGGTTTCTATTCTCCTGTCTTTTGCCAATGTTTTGTTGTTCTTCCTATTACAGAATCAGGGAAACAATAAAAATATCTTTCACATTAATCGTTATCGATAGGCTTAGGTTTTTTGCAAAACTTGTCGATGTGATAGAGTAGAGTCTGAAAATGAGTGGAAAATAGTGAGTGAGTAAAGGAGAAAAAAATGAGAAGAACGAAGATTGTATGTACCATGGGACCCAATGAAAATGATTATGAGCTGTTGCTTAAGCTGGCAAAGACCATGGATGTGGCTCGTTTTAACTTTTCCCATGGAAACCATGAGGAGCATCTAGCTAGATTGGAAATGCTTCGGAAGGCCAGAAAAGAAGTGGGAAGACCCATTGCTGCTCTTTTGGACACCAAGGGACCGGAAATCCGTACCGGTGTTTTGGAGGGAGGCAATAAGATTACTCTTCAAGAGGGAGATGAGATTACCCTCACTACCGAGGAAGTGGTAGGGACAAAGCAGAAAATTTATATCAACTACGAGCACCTTCATGAGGATGTAAAGCCCGGAAATGTGATTTTGATTGATGACGGTTTAATCGGTTTAGAGGTGCTTTCCGTTAATGGACAGGAAATTCACTGTAAGGTAACTAACGGCGGTGAGCTTGGGGAGAGAAAGGGCGTGAATGTACCCAATGTTCCCATCCAGCTTCCCTCTATTACCGAAAAGGATATCGAGGATATTCGTTTTGGTATTTCAGAAGAATTTGACTTTATTGCCGCTTCATTCGTTCGCTCCGCAGATGCTATTCGTCAGATTCGTGCCCTCTTGGATGAGGCCGGCTCTCAGATGAAGATTATTGCTAAGATTGAGTCCCAGGAGGGATTGGATAATCTGGATTCCATCATTGACGAAGCAGACGGAATCATGGTGGCAAGAGGAGACTTGGGCGTAGAAGTGGAAGCTCGTCGTCTTCCTCATTTGCAGAGGGAGATTATCGAAAAATGTAACTTCCACGGAAAACTGGTTATTACCGCGACCCAGATGCTGGATTCCATGATTAGAAATCCAAGACCTACCAGAGCGGAGGTTACCGATGTGGCCAATGCAGTAGAAAACGGTACGGATGCAGTGATGCTCTCCGGAGAAACTGCTAACGGTAAGTATCCCGTAGAGGCTGCGGAGACCATGGCTTCCATCGTAGAATATTCCGAGCAGTTTTTGGATTATAAGCA
>CAUUUY010000214.1:0-3731 GCA_963548305.1 uncultured Oribacterium sp. | reverse complement strand
ATATTTACAAAAAAGGAGTCTTTATGAAGATTGCTATTCTGGGCATCGGAACCTGGGGTTCCGCCTTGGCTATAACGCTAAGAAAAAACAATCACAGCCTAAGCTTATGGACCTATTCTAAAGAAGAGGAAGCAGAACTGAAAAAGACCAGAGAACCTAAGAATCTTCCCGGCACAAGCTTTGCGGAGGATATCGAGATTACTTCTTCTTTGGATAAGGCACTAAAGGATAAGGAAATGGTTATTTTCGCGGTGCCTTCTTTGTTTACCCGTTCTGTTGCGGAGCAGGTAAAGGACTACATTCAAAAAGAGCAGATTCTTTTAACGGTATCAAAGGGTATAGAATAAAAGTCTTTGCTTACCATGTCCCAGATCTTGGAAGAGATTTTTCCGGAAAATCCTGTAGCGGTTCTTTCCGGTCCCTCCCATGCGGAGGAAGTTTCCCGCTTCCTGCCTACCACCATTGTTTGCGCTGCAAAAGAAGAAAGCTGTGCGAAAACCATCCAAAAAACTTTCCAATCAGACAGCTTTCGTGTGTATATCAACAAGGATGTTCTGGGAGTGGAAATCGGTGCCGCTTTGAAGAATGTTATTGCATTGGCCGCCGGAATTGCAGACGGTTTAGGCTACGGAGACAATACCAAGGCTGCACTGATTACCAGAGGTATTGCAGAGATTGCCAGGCTGGGACAGGCGATGGGAGGGCATTTGGAAACCTTTGCAGGGCTTTCCGGAATCGGAGATCTGATTGTAACCTGTGCCTCCAAGCATTCCAGAAATCGTAAGGCAGGCTTCCTGATTGGAGAGGGCCTAAGCTATGAAGAGGCCATGAAGGAAGTAGGCCAGGTGGTAGAAGGAGTTTACGCTGCCAAGGCTGCTTTAGCTTTAGGCACAAAATATGGTGTAGACCTCCCCATAGTCCATGAAGTAAACCGGGTATTATTTGAGGGAAAGAATCCGAAGCAGGCCGTAATGGATCTTATGCTTAGGGACAGTCGGGCGGAAAGTCCGGGGGTCAGCTTTCCATAGTATACTATTTATGACAGGTATTACTTTTAGTTATATCTGTCTCTTTTTTTATGTTAAATTGTTATAAAAAGAATTGACAAGAAAAGAACTTCTCCCTATAATACGGAAAGTATTTTACTGATAGTGAAATAAGGGAGGATTAACATGAAAAAACAATTATCTATGGTTTTAGCCGCTTTGATGGCAGCATCTTTGGTTGCTTGCGGAGGCGCAAGCGGAGAGAAGAAAGCTACAGAAGCGGAATCCAAGGCAAATGCTGAGAGCTCCGGATCCGAGAAGAGCGGATTAACTTGGAAAATCGGCGGACAGGGACCTTTAACCGGCGGTGCTGCAGTATATGGTAATGCCGTAGTAAACGGTGCTGAAATTGCTATTGATGAGATTAACGCTAATGGCGGAATCAATGGATACCAGATTGAATACAAGAAGGCTGACGATGAGCACGATCAGGAAAAGGCTATCAATGCTTATAACAGCTTAAAGGACTGGGGAATGCAGTTCCTTGTAGGACCGACTACCAGTGCTCCTGCAATCGCAGTAGGAACGGAAGCGGAAGGGGACAATATGTTCGTTCTTTCTCCCTCCGGATCTGCAGTGGAAGTTACCGCTCCTAAGAATGTATTCCGTGTATGCTTCTCCGATCCTGCACAGGGAACAAAGTCTGCAGAGTATATCGGAAGCCATAATTTAGGCAAGAAGATTGGAATTATCTATGATTCCTCCGATGTATATTCTTCCGGAATTCATGATTCCTTTATTGCCGAAGCTCCTAAGCAGGGCTTGGAAGTTGTTGCGGATGAGCAGTTTACCGCTGACTCCAACAAGGACTTCTCTACACAGTTACAGAAGATGAAGGATTCCGGTGCTGAGCTGGTATTCTTACCCTTCTACTACAGTGAGGCTGCTTTAGTACTTACCCAGGCCAATACCATGGGCTTTAAGCCGACCTTCTTCGGATGTGACGGTATGGACGGTATCTTAAACGTGGAGAACTTTGATGTTTCCCTGGCTGAAGGCTTGATGCTTTTAACTCCCTTTGCAGCTGATGCAAAGGATGATTTAACCGTTAACTTTGTAAAGAACTACAAGGAAAAGTATAAGGAGACTCCGATTCAGTTCGCGGCTGATGCTTACGACGCAGTATATGCTATTAAGGCAGCTGTAGAGAAGGCCGGCTTAACTCCTGATCAGAGTGTTTCCGATTTAGGAACTGCAATGGAAAAGGCTATGACAGAAATTAGCTTGGATGGACTTACCGGAACCGGTATGAAGTGGAATGAGGCCGGAGACGTAGATAAGGAGCCTAAGGCTGTCATTATCAAGGACGGAGCTTACGTATCTGCCGAATAATGATTGTCTTATAAATGGAAGATTACAGGCTCTGCCTGAATCTTTAGTTAAGAAGTCGTTATACACCGGAAGTCAAAGGCTTCGCCTGGGCCACCGGTAAGAATTATGGAAAGGGCAATGCTGAGGCTTGCCCTTTCTATTTACATCAAGAGAAAGTGAGAAAAAGATGAGTTTTATTTCCTATCTTTTAAACGGAATCAGTTTGGGCTCGGTGTATGCCATCATTGCCCTAGGTTATACCATGGTTTACGGCATTGCAAAAATGCTGAATTTTGCCCATGGAGATATTTTGATGGTGGGAGGCTATGCCGCTTTTCTCGCTTTTAACCAGATGGGACTGGGCATCCCCCTATCGATTCTTTTTAGTATGGCAATCTGTACCGCACTTGGCGTTTTGGTAGAGCGGGTGGCATATAAGCCCCTTCGTTCAGCCAATTCTCTGGCTGTATTGATTACCGCCATAGGTGTATCTTATCTTTTACAAAATCTTGCTTTGTTGCTTTTCGGAGCCAATCCCAAAAGCTTCCAGTCCTTTGTTAAATTTCCTGCTTTAAAGCTGGCAGGAGGACAGCTGGTGATTTCCGGAGAAACCATAGTCACCATTTTGGTGGGTATTTTAGTTGCGGTAGTTTTATTACTGTTTATTCATAAAACCAAGGCGGGACAGGCCATGCTTGCGGTATCCGAGGACAAGGGTGCAGCCACTTTGATGGGGGTTAATGTAAACGGTACTATTGCCCTTACCTTTGCCATTGGTTCCGCTCTGGCAAGTGTTGCCGGAATCCTTCTTTGCTCCGCTTATCCTACCCTTACCCCCACCACAGGAGCTATGCCCGGTATTAAGGCCTTTGTGGCTGCCGTATTGGGAGGAATCGGTTCTATTCCCGGAGCATTTATCGGCGGAATTTTACTTGGCGTCTTGGAAAATCTGTCCAAGGCCTATATTTCTTCCAAATTGTCCGATGCCATTGTTTTTTCCGTTTTGATTATTGTATTGCTGATTAAGCCAAGCGGAATTTTAGGAAAGAAGATTATGGAGAAGGTGTAAGATGAAGAATGTACAAATGAAAAAAATCAAAGATATTTTTTTGAATTACGGAGTCATTCTTATCGTGTACTTTGTTGTTCAACTATTCCTAAAATCCGGTTCCGTCAGTTCCTTGATGAAGGGACTTTTGGTTCCCCTGTGTATTTATTCTATTTTGGCCATAAGCCTTAACCTTGTAGTAGGTATTTCCGGAGAATTGTCACTGGGGCATGCGGGCTTTATGTGCGTAGGAGCTTTCTTCTCTGCCAGTTGTTCCATGCTTTTAAAGGGAAGCTCTCTGCCTCCCATGTTTATTTTCTTTATTG
>CAUUUY010000213.1:0-3741 GCA_963548305.1 uncultured Oribacterium sp. | reverse complement strand
TGGAGCCGGTGGCAAGTAACTGGCAGAACCACGAGAAGCTGGGAGACAGCCTGATTAGCGGATTAAAGGGACAGGGAGTGAAGATTTTCGGAAAGGGAAGAATGGATATGGATTTAACCCAAACCTCCTATTCCACCATTCCTTCCGTAGATATTGAGTTGGGAGATAAGGTCTCTGACCATGGTGAAAAGACCTTAAACAATCTGGCAGATGGATTGGTTAAGGGAGTAAATATCTACTACGGATTTTCCTCTTAAATAGGCTCCTTAAAGAATTTTTAAAAACATAGTTTTGCAGTAAAGGTCTGAAAACGAGACGTTCCAAGTTGTCTCGATTTCAGGCCTTTTTTGTAGAAAAAAGAGAGTAGCTTTTTTAGAGGAAATCTGTATAATGGAGAAGGTTCATAAAATTTACGGAGTATTCTTAAGAAATTAAGATTCCAAAAAAATATCGGAGGAAATAAAAGATGGTTTTAGTGAAGACTTTGGCAGAGGGCTTAGGGTTTTATTATGATAAAAATGGTAATGCTGCAGTGGGAGAGGTCGGCGGTTATGATATGCTGATTACAAATGCGGATAAAGGTTCCCTGTATTATCTGAATATTTCCGTTACCAAAGGGGAGAAGCCCACAAAGGCGGACTATGAAGGCATAAAAGAGTATAATAAATATTTAAAGACTATAGGAGTGAACAAGAAAAATTATCGTGTGGTTTTCACCCTTGGCGGAGCCTTTACCAAGGACGGTACAGTGAAAAGATTCCAAGAGATTTTACCGGCTTTGGCCAGATTCCTGCAGGATAGGGGATTTCAGAATTGTTCGGAAATCAGCGGCGTTACTCAGGGAGTATCCACCTATTTTGCTCAGGGAGTAAAGATTATTACAAAATCGGAATATGCGGAGATTGAAAGAGGAATTCAGGAAAAACAGGATAAGATTGCCCTTAGAGGATCAAGCAGTATCTTATTGGGAACAGTAGGTGCTCTTTTAGGCGCGGTGGTAGCAGGGGCAGTGGTTCTCTGTATTTCGCAGTTGGGCTATGTAAGCTGGTTTGGCGGTGTAGTCATGGGCGGTTTGGTTATGGGAGGATATAAAGTTTTTGCCGGTCGAATTCAAAAGATCGGTATTATCATTTCCGCCATTATTATGCTGGCAGCTATGTACTTAATTAACCGCCTGGATTGGGCATTAATGATTCAGCGATATTTTACACCGGATATGTTCGGCATGGAGGGTACAAAGCTCAGCCTGTCTTTTACATTTAAAAATGTAGTGGCTATTGTGGAAACTGCCAATTTGCAAGCAGATTATTTTAAGAATCTCGGTTTACAGCTGTTCTTCACTTTTATTTGCGGATTAGTGACTTCCATCGGCGTAGTGCAGTGGGACAAGAACTCCTTCCTGGCTTATCCCATTGGAGAAGAAAAGCAGGATGTACAGGATGCGGGGCTTCCTTATACAGATAGCTTTGGAGATTCAGAGGAATAAGATTTTTCCAAGAAGAGGCTGTGATTTTTACAGCCCCTTCTTATATGATTTTGAAATAGGTCGATATATTAAAAGGAAATGAGATAGGAACGAATATGGCATTGAAAAACATTGTAGGAAGCTGGGAACAAGGCTTGTTGTAGTGCGGGTTTTCTCTGCCCCTCTCCTGACTCAAGAGAAATTCCTTGTTTTTTTAAGAAAGTATTTGTATACTAAGCCAAGTGTTTTTACACTGGCTTTTTTTACGTTACAGGATTTCTCAGGAGGGAAGTCGGGTAGGTTATAGACTATAAGAAGAGCAGAAGGAAACGGTCTCTTTACGGGTCTAAAGAAAAGGGGAGAAAAAAGAATCATGGTATTCATCGGAAGCCTTTTTGGCTTAATTGGTGGTTTGGGAATGTTTCTATACGGTATGACGGTGATGAGTGACGGTATGCAAAAAGCCGCCAGCTCCCGTATGTCCAAGTTCCTGAATTTGGTAACGGGAAATCGTGTGATGGCCGTTGTTTTAGGAGCAGCCATAACAGCTCTTGTGCAATCCTCCTCTGCAACCACTGTTATGGTGGTAGGTTTTGTAAATGCCGGAATCTTGAATCTTAGTCAATCCGTCGGCATTATCATGGGTGCCAATATCGGAACCACCATTACCGCTTGGATGGTTTCCTTAACTCAGGTGTCCAGCTCTTCTTTGGCTTTTCTGAAGCCGGAATTTTTCGCACCACTCTTAGTGGGAGTGGGTGCCTTCCGCCTTCTTTTCGGGAAAAAAGGTAAAGATGATCTTGTAGCCAATTTCTGTATCGGTGTAGGATTTATCTTTATCGGCTTGGAATTCATGAGTGATTCCGTGTCTCCCTATGCAGATTCTCCTATTTTTGCGAAGGCCTTTCAGGTAATGGGAGGAAATCCTATTCTTGGCATTTTAACCGGTGCGGTGGTAACGGGAATTATTCAGTCCTCTGCAGCTTCCGTATCCATCCTTCAGACCTTGGCCTTATCCGGTGCGGTACCGAGAGCCGCGGGCTTCTATATCACTCTGGGACAAAACATCGGTACCTGTGTAACAGCGATGCTTTCCTCTACCGGAGCCTCCAGAACCGCGAAGAGAGCGGCGGTAATTCACCTTCTCTTTAATGTGACCGGTGCGATTTTGTTCGGAGCTATTATTTTCTTTTTAAGTCTTCCAATGAAGAGCTTTTTCCAGGGACAACTAAGCCCTGTAGAAATTTCCCTCTTCCATACCATATTTAACGTATCCTGTACCGTTGTTTTATTCCCCTTTGGGGATCTGCTGGTGAATCTTTCCGGAACTTTGGTTAGAGAGAGTAAGCAGGATAAGGAGGATGAGGAGAATCCGAACCACTATACTGAAGTGGAGAAGAATCTGATTCAGCACTTGGATAAGCGTATTTTGGAGTCCCCTGCCATCGCCATTTCCGCTACTAAGGCGGAGGTTGTCAATATGGCCAGAATTACGGCGGTAAATATCTCTCACGCCATGGGCATCTTACTGGAAGAGAAGGTGGAAGAAATCCAAGAGGTTTATGCCAGAGAGAAAATCATTGATAATATGCAGAAGCTTCTGACGGACTATCTGATTCACATCGGAAACCTTTCTTTAAATGAGAACCAGAAGCTGGAAGTGAACAATATGTTTAATACCATTACCGATGTGGAAAGAGCTGCGGATCATGCGGAAAATATTGCGGAGCAGGCTCAGTATGCTCAGGATCACGATATCTCTTTCTCGGAAATCGGTCAGGATGATTTAAAGAAGATTTCCAATAAGGTTATGGAGTCCTTTGAAGCCAGTATTGATGCTTTTGAGAACAATGACCTGGATGCTGTGGTAAGAACAGCTCATCTGGAGGATCAGGTGGATGAGATGGAAGAGGATATGAGAGAGACCCATATTCTAAGATTAAGCTCCGGAGACTGCGTGCCTCAGGCCGGTGTGATTTTCCTGGATGTCATTTCCGACTTGGAAAGAATTTCCGATCATGCGGATAATGTGGCGGGCTATGTCAAGACAATGATTTAAAAAGGGCGGTAAAAATCAAAATGGTCTTCTATGCAATATAGGTCTAAAATCGGGATAGGCTCTCACTATCTTCGTCCTGTGTAGTGAAGGACTGCACTCGTTATGAGAAATTGCTCTGATACAGTGTTGGTCTATAAATGGGGCACGCTCTCGCTAACCTCGCCTTCGTAGCAGTACTAACTTCAAGCTTAGCTTTGCTTGCTTTCAGTAAGTACTG
>CAUUUY010000212.1:0-3756 GCA_963548305.1 uncultured Oribacterium sp. | reverse complement strand
TTTCCGAAAAAAAGAATTTTCGCTATCTTTTGATTCCGGTTCTGGGACTTTTTGCCTGCTTTCTTCTCCCTTTGCAAGCTTTAGAGCAAGAGAAAACCCGTCAAAAAGCAAGACTGTCCTCTCTGACTCTGGATTATGCAGAATTGGTTTCCAAGTTAGTAGTTTATCTTGGAGCAGGACTGGCGATACGAAACAGCTTTTCGGAAATTGCCAAGCACTACAACTATCTGGTGAAAAATTGTCATCAGGAATCCCACCCCTTATACGAGGAGTTAAATACTCTCTTAAACCAGCTGGCAAGCAATGTGGGGGAGGGAGAGGCCTATCTGAATTTTTCGAAAAGAATTGCTTTAAAGCCCTACGGTAAACTCATCAGTCTCATAGAACAGAACAGGAAAAATGGCAGCAAGGATCTTTCCCGTCAGCTCCATATGGAAATGGAGGAAGCCTTCTCTGTACGAAAACATATGGCAAAGCGTCTGGGAGAAGAGGCCGGGACCAAGCTTCTGCTTCCTTTGATATTGCAGCTCTTTGTCATCATGCTGATGATTCTGTATCCGGCTATGCAATCCCTACACTAAAAAGACGAAGAGGGTTCTTGGAAAACAGCAAGCATTCTCTTTGCCCATACATTCACTCGGCAATCATGCCGCACACAAAAGGAGGTTACGATGTACAAATACGCATTAGAAGATGCCCATTATGCAGTGGACGCCTGGCTTTTTTCCAGAATAGAGCAATGCAGGAAAAAACGAAGGGATTTGCTACATGGTGATGAGGCCATTGGCACCATTGAGCTGGTTCTCATTATGGTAGTCTTAATCGGTTTAGTCATTATCTTCAAAGCCAAAATTGTTAAAGTCTTGGAAGCGATTATGAAGAAAATTGAAGATCAAAGTAAGGGTATTTAAAGCGTTTTCTTTACACTTCTCTTTTTGGAAAGGAAGAATTTATGGCGAAAAAACAATTCTCCGCATCAATTACGGTATTTCTTTCCCTAATCTTTGTTCTGGTAGCTGCACTGGTGCTTACCATTGCGGAATCCGCCAGAACAATTTCCCAAAAGCTCTATATGCAAACCGCCTTAAACAGTGCCATGGAATCCCTTTTTTCGGAATTTCATAGGCCTCTTTGGGAAAACTACCGTATATATGCCCTGGAATATCGAGATGATAAGCTGCTGCAAGAAGAACTGGAGGGCTTCACCTCCCTTTATACAGAAGCCAAGGATCTCTTTCCATGCAAGGTGGAGAAGGAAGACTTTCTCTTTCCAAATCGGGGAATCCTTTGCGAAGACCATTATTTTGAAGAAGAAGTGCTGGAATACATGCCGGCACTTCTGGCAAAGGATGCCATAGAATTTTTAGGAGAGAAAAAAGAAGATGCGGAAGCTCTTGCTTCTCTGGAGGATTTTCAAAAGAAAGAAAAAGAATCCAAAAGTATAGAAGAATTACAAAAAAAATATTCCCTAAGCCATCGAGATATTGAAGCCTTGGAAGGACTGATTGAGACAATCGATATGGAGTGCAAAGCTTGTGCAACACAGCATAAGAACGGAGCAAAAGCGCTTTCTGCCCACAATCCGGGAGCTTTTTATTCTTCCTGCGCCGGCTTTACTGCCGGACTGGAAAGAATTCAGCAAACTGTGCCAAGGTACCAATCCACTGCCGATTCCCTTCGGGAAAAAGTAGCCGAGTTACGGCAACACTTTGAAGAAGAAAAGCCGAATTTGGAAGAAGACGGCATTGCCGCTATAGAGGCTGAATTAAGCAGCTATGACCAATATTTGGATGCGGAGGGCAGCATAAGGCAAAACATTGAAGCTCTTCCGCCAAAGTGTGACAGCTTAAAGGCACAGGCAGAAACGGTGAAGCAAGAAGTAAAAGACTTTGAGGAATGGTTGGAGGAAGAACGAGAAGCCAGAAGGGAAAATGAAGATGAGGAGGACGATGATGAAGAAGACTTATCCCAAGAAATTCAAGACTTTTATCATTCCGCAGAAGCAGAATGGAACAGCTTTTCCCTTCCGGCCTACAGCGGACAGGTCACAAAAATTAACAAGCAAAATAGAAAGGCCTTGGAAAACCTTAGAAACCTGGGTAAGAAAAAGCTCTTGGAATATCTCCTTCCCGAGGGAGTGCCCTGTCCAAGTGATGATGAAAAATACGCCGCCCCTCCCGGATTTTCTACAAGCTCCAAGGCCAATCCCTTACAGGTGGGGCTTTTGGGAGAATACTCTTTACGGTACTTCCATTCCTATCATAAAAAGGATGATGATAAATCCATTCCCTATAGCGGAGCAAACGGCATGGAGGTGGAGTATCTTATCCACCAGAAAAAGAGCGACTATGCAAACCTTTCGGCACAGGTCCTGTCTCTTCTAGCTTTCCGAGAAGCTATGAACTTTATCTATATCATGAAAAGTCCGGAGATGCGGGAAGAAGCCAAAGCCTTTGTTACAGCCTTTCTTGCCGTTACTTTAAACCCTATCGTGATAGAGGTTTTTACCCTCTTCGTCATCGGTATTTGGGCCTTTGTCCAATCTCTAATCGATGTCAGACAACTTTTGGATGATAAACGGGTTCCTCTTATGCATAGTGAAGAAAGCTGGCGGCTCTCACTATCTCATCTGCTTACTTTCAACATAAATGAAGAAGGTAGCGACGAAAATCAGGGAAAGCACGGGCTATCCTATCAAGATTATTGCAGAGCCTTTCTTTTTGCCTCCGGCTGTTTGTCCCAAAGCAAAGTCAATGACAGAATGCTATATTGCATGGAGAAGAATATCCAAAGCACCGTATCCGAAAAGGAAAGTCAATTTCAATTAGATCATTGCCTGTATTTTCTTTCCACAGACGCCGGAATTAAGTCTAAGCACAGTCTCTACCATAAAGGGTTTTTGGAAAGTCTTGGACTTCGCCCGGAAGATCGATATCAATTCACCCTTCATTCCGACTATAAATACAAAAATCTCAGCCACTAACATTCCAAAAGCCAAATATTACACAAGTGCCAAAGGTTCTAAACGAACAATGGAGCCGTTTTCCTATAAAAAATAGCAAGAGGAGGATTTATGAAAGTCCAAAGCAATTTTCTTCCCTTTCAAAAACAAAGACTGTGTAGAAAAAAAGCGGATAAGAGAAATGAGCACTTCTCCTCCTTCTTTCAAAAGAATCTTCTTGCCTCCCTGACGATAGAAGCAGCCTTTTCCTTAAGCCTTTTTCTTTTTGCCATCATCATTCTGATGACTCCCCTTTTTATCTTGAACCGGGAAATCCGCATAAGCCGAGAAATGGAGAAGAACGCCAGAATCCTTTGTATGGCCAAATATCTGGAACACTATGGATTGAAAAAAACAGATATCGCGGATATAGAGCACATCGATCAGATTCTGGAAATTTCGGAAACCGCACTGGAAGACATCCTTCTCCCGAATACTATTCCCACGGAGGGAATGGAAAACATTCAAAGCTTTCGCTCCCACATTACCGAAGAAGATATTTATCTGAACTTACAGTACGACGAACCCATACCCTTCGGACTTCTACAAAAGAAGAACATGAGACAGGAAATCGTTGCCCATAGAAGAGCCTGGGTTGGTGCCAAGGGTGCCCGTTGGGAAAAAGAAGAAAATGCAGAAGAAGAGAATGAGGAGGAAATGGTTTACGTGATAGACGGGCCTTCCAAGGTCTATCATCTGTCTTCGGATTGCACTTACATTTCCAATGACTTTCTAAGCTGTAGCGCCAGAAGAAT
>CAUUUY010000211.1:0-3762 GCA_963548305.1 uncultured Oribacterium sp. | reverse complement strand
GTTTCCACTGTTTTTAGCTATGTAAACGTTATCCGAAAGAATTTCCAGCTTATGTGCAGGAAGATTTTCATCCAATTCCGCCTTTTTTTCTTCTACATACGAAAGAACCGCATCTCCCATTTCCTTGGCAAGCTTCTCCGTACTTCCCACAAGATAGACAGAAACAATAGCACTTCTCTCATTTCCCTCTACATAGATGAGATCCGATAAATCTTTCTCTGCTACCTTTCCCCCCAGGCGCTTTGCGATATCGCTGTAAAATGTACCGCTTTGTAAAGCATCACTGTAGGCCTGACTTACCGCAGAAAGCCTTGCTGCAATTTCCTGATTGCTGAGAGTCTGTCCTCCCTCCTCTAAAGGAAGATAAAGATTGATATCTCTTTCCCCATAGGAAGTAGAATCAATTTTCATCAAAGCGGAATCCGCCAAGCTTTCTCTCTCTGAAGAAAGCAAAGCTTCCAGTCTTTTCCGCTCATTTCCGGCATACTCCAAGGACTGTTCTTTTTCCTTCGCCTTCTTCTCCGCACTCTCCTCCGTGATTTCCGTTTGACTTTCCGCCTTCTGGCTTTTCAAGGCCTTATAAAGCTTAAAAGAAGGGAGGGCTAAACCGCAAAGCACCGTAACAAGAAGAATCCATATCCCTTTCCGTAAACATAAAGCCAGTAATCCGGGTAAATCCAAAATCACCTCTTCTTGCAGTTCTCTTTCCATAAAATATAGTTCTCCTTTTTATTCATAACGAGTATCGTGCGCAAAGCGTGCGATATCTCGTTTGTTTATCTTAAATTCTGTAATTCCTTATCTCTACAGCATTTTACTCTTTACAAAGCTCCCAAGGCAGAAAATGCAGTAGAGCCTCCAGTACGCCGCCTCCGATAGCTCTTGCCTTGTCGGAAACATTCCGATATTCCACCGCCTCACCTCTGGGATCCACATCTCCCGCCTTCATACCGGGAAATACGGAAATGCCTTCCTGCAACATTCCCCGAATAATTCCGGAGATTTCCGTCCGCATAGGAATACCGTTTACTACTCCGCAAATATCTCCGGCCTCCACCAAAGTACCGATGGGAAGGGTTTGTTCCAAGATTCCTTCTGCCGGTGCCCGAAGCACCCTTTCTTTCCCATATCCGCCGATGATTCCGGGAATGCCGGTATTGGGAATGGCGGATCCCTTAAGGATCACTCTTCCCAAATCATGGCCTCTTTTGCTTTCTATGACTGCATGGCAATCTACGCCGGCAGTAAATCCGGGGCCTATGCCGATAACAAGTCTTGCATCCTCCATACATGTTCCCAGATTCTTCTTGGCAAGAATAGCATCCACCACAGCATCCGCTTGTAAGCTGTGCAGAAAACTCTTTCCTTCATCCACAACCACAGGAACCTTTTTTTGGGAAATTGCTTCATGTATTTCCTCCAAGCTCTCCGCCCGAACCGCCGTAATACCTTCCACACTGCACTCCCCCAAGCGAATCGCTTCCGAAAAAGCAACATTTCTCCGAACTGCTGTGGGAATCGCCAAATCACTGTGGCAAACGGATATCCCCGCACGATACAGCCGAATGGAAATTCCCGTTGCCAAATCTCCTGCTCCCCGGATAAATACGAGCATAAAACCTTCCTTTCAGAAAAACAAATCTTCTGGCAAAAAAGAAAATATCACCTATAATGTCATCAGACAAGAACTTATAGAGCTATAATGTCATCAGACAAGAACTTATAGAGCTATAAAAACTCCTGTAAGAGCTTTCATGACAAAAACCCTCACCTATCAGACTTTGATTTTTGATTCTACCATAAGTCTTAAAAAGAACATAGTTTTTTTGAAAAACCGTAAGCAAAAGGATAGAATGGCGCTTTTATAAAACAGGTTTTCATAAGAAAGGAGACACTTTGACGAAACAGCAAGAACAAATCGATGACAATCCGCAAAGTAAGCTTATTCGAATTCCTCTGTCGGAAGCTCTCGGCATAAAAAAAGGAGTCAACGCCATTATTGGAAGCGGGGGAAAAAGCAGCCTATTAAAGTCCCTTTCCCTTGAGCTGTCTCAAAAAGGCTCCGTTCTTCTCACCACCTCCACCCATATCCTCCCCTTTTCTCATTGTGAAAATATCTGTTTCTCAGATGAAAATGTTTCAATCTCCGATGAGAATATTTCAATTCTCACTAAAAATGCTTTATTTTCCAATGAGAATGTTTCAAGCCTCAATAAAAATATCTTAACTCTCAATGATAAAATTTTACTTCCTAGTAAAGATACTCACTCCGAAGAAGCTTTGGAAAATTCGAAAACGCTCCTTCAAAGCAAAGTTCTATCCTTATGGGATAAGTCCCAAAATCCCATTCTATGCTTGGGAACTTTGGAAAAAAATGGCAAGCTTTCTCCTTTTCCCCTGCCCTTCTCTGCCATTGAGCAAATGGCAGACTTTGTCTTGGTGGAGGCGGACGGCTCTAAACGATTACCTGGAAAAGCCCATGGCCGGAATGAGCCGGAGATTCCTAAGGAGAGCCAAAGAACTGTACTTGTGTTCGGCGCTTCCGCCCTTCATAAACCTATTTCTGAAGTCATTCACAGAGTGGAAATTTTCCAAAACTTTTTCACTCCATCCTTAACCCCCGACACTCTACTGACTAAGGAGCTTCTCTTGCAGGCTTTTCGTAAAGAAAAGCTGGGGGACTGCCTTTTTGTGAATCAGTTAGATTGTCTCACAAAAAAAGAAGCAGAAGAACTGCTTCTTTTCTTACAAAATGGCTTAGGGAAAATGGTTTGTGGCGGATCTTTAAAAGAAGGATCCGCTCATCCCGAAGTACTTCTTTTGTAAAGATATATTTTTTGAAATATGGGTTTCGTTTAAAGCCGCTTTTTATAGTTTTTATAATCGCATCCGAAGAAGCTGTTCCATCTTCAGAATAGCTTCTTCCGTGTCCACATCCCAAAGCTCAAATTCTCTTTCCACCGGAATCTTATGAATTTCTTCCACCGAAATCATGCCGGATTTTAAAAGCACACCTCCACCATGATCTCCGGTTAAATTCCGCAGATTTTCAAAGTACTTCTTTGGAAAAATCACCGGATTCCCCCCTTCCCCCTGATAGCTCAAACGGTAAAGCTCCTCCGGATTCTCTGAAAAAGCATCTACAAGATTTCTTAGGCTTTCCTCAGAAAGCAAGGGCTGATCCCCTGTTAAAAACATGCAGGCATCCCAAGACTTGGCTTGTTCCGAGGAAAGAGCCACCCGAATGGTATCACTCTGTTCACTCTCTTCATGCATCAAAACGGAAAAATGCATTTCTTTGGCCAGCTGTTCCACCTCTTTAAAACGAGTCACTACCAAAGGCGTATCCAGAACAATCTTCCCGCCCTTTCTCCGTTTCTTTTTTTCCTGCACTGTAGCATCACTGTCCTGAATTCGTTCAGAAAGAGACCCCACCGCCTGATAATTATAGAAAAAATGGGATAAGGTATGAAAGGTATAGGAAATCATGGGTTTTCCCGCTATTCTTTCCAATAATTTATTTTTTCCGAAGCGTCTGCTCCAGCCTGAGGCCATCACCACAAAGCCCAAATGTTTCATTATCTCTTCCTTCCCTATCCCTACACATAACTATCTTCTTTTTCCCAAAAAACTTTTGTCCTTTAAAAAAAGCTCTTATCCTTTAAAAAAGCTGTCTTCCCTGTACGAATTTCGCCTGCAGGCGGGCACTTTCTTCTCCGGTATACAAAAGCACTTCCAAGCGTTCCTTCACCGTTTGCTTTC
>CAUUUY010000210.1:0-3766 GCA_963548305.1 uncultured Oribacterium sp. | reverse complement strand
TTTGCAGTTTAAGACAAAGTATTTTCCTCTTGTATCAACGAGAGCTTTGCGAAACATTGGCCTCGACATTTTTAGAGGTATAGAGCGTTTAAGGGAGTAGTTAAAAAACGGTTACGTTGGCTAAAGGCTTTGCGGCATATTGCAGAGCCCGGATTACCCCTTAGGGATAGAGAAAAGTCGGTCAGGGAGGTCCTTCTTTTTTCCGGAATGGAGGCAAAATGAAGAAACAAGGAATAGAGAGAGTACTGTTTCCCTTGGCTACGGCCATTCTGCTTGGTTTGTTCAGTGGACAGGCTTTCGCGGAGGGACAGAGTGCTGCGGCTTCTGAAGGAAGATGGCAACAGGATGGAAACAACTGGAAGTACGTGGACGGAAACGGTCAGGAGAAGACCGGTTGGGTGGAAAGCAAGGGACAGTGGTACTTTGTGGATCCCCAGAGCAAGAATTTAAAAAGCGGATGGATGGAGAAGGACGGAAAATGGTTCTTCTTGGACACCAAGGCGGATTCTTTAGGAAAGATGGCAACAGGTTGGCAGTGGGTTGACGGCTACTGTTATTACTTTGCCGGAGATTCCGGAAGAATGTATCACAATGAAAAGACACCGGACGGTTTCTTTGTACAGGAGGGCGGAAAGTGTGCCAATGAGAAGGGCGAGCCTTTGTTCGACCTTTCCAAGGGTGTACAGAGCACGAAAGAAAAGGAAGCGGTAGCGGAGCAGGCCAGAAAAGAAGGAAAGAGCTTGGAGGAAATCGTAAGTCTTGTGGCACAGGTAAAGTCTGAGGCTACAGGAGCTTCCCAGTCCCAGGCCGCAGAGGCTGATGCAGGCGCAGTGAAGTTCTCCGGCGTGGTTAAGAGTGCAGGAGGCTCCGGCGGCGGAGGAGGCGGTTCCAGCTCCGGTGGCGGTGGCGGAAGCTTTTCCGGTGGCAGTTCCGGAGGCGGGGGAAGTTCTTCCGGAGGCGGAAGTTCCTCCGGTTCAAGCAGCAGTGCTTGGCAGACCAGCTATAACCCCTCAACCAAGAATCCCTTTGCAACAAAGGAAGAGCTGTATAGCTTCCATTTGCAAAATGAGCTACGTAGAAAACAAGAAATTGAGGCGCGATCTAGGGAACGTGCTAAGCAGGAACAAGAACGTCTGGATAGGCAGAGAGCGGAACAAAAAGAGGCTGCCAGAAAGGCAAGAGAAGCACAAGAGCAGAGAAATCGTGAAAATGCTGAGCGTTTAAGACAGGAGCAGGCTAAGAGAGAGGCGGCTTTCCAAGAGACTCAGGAGAGGTTTCAAGCCGGTTTAACAGGTGATGATGTTAAACGCCTTCACGTGATTGATAAGAAGGGAGAAAGCAGATTCGCTTTATTTACCAAGGGAATCAAGTTGAGAGCGGATAGCTTTAGAAAAGATGAGAATCTGGTTATTGCAAAGAATACTTACGCCTTTGAAAGCATTCCCCATACCGCTTCTTCCGGCTTCTATGATACAGCGAATGTGGCGGAAAGAGTATACGGCGCAGGAGAAGAGAACTATATTTCCAGATTAAGCTACTATGCGGCAGAGAGAGATGCTTTACGGCATGCTCTTTTACAAAGGAGTGAGGCTGTGGTGGAATTCCAGGGGAAAACACCGCAAAGTGGAAACTTCAAAGCCCAAATCTTTGGAAAGCTCCATAGCCTGGATGAGCTTTATACCGAGGCCAATGCTCCTACGGGATCCAGTGCTTATGCCCTGTATCCAAAGACACAGGAAGCCGGTCAAAGCCAAAGAGCCAGTGCTTCTACCCTGTCTCGTTCAGAAGCAAGAGCCAGTGCTTCTACCCTATCTCGTTCAGAAGCAACAGCTTCCGCTTCCAACCTGGGAAGAGAGGGAGTAAGAAATAGTACCCTTCCTCAGAACTTAGGAAATGAAGCTCTCTTTGATGAGAAGAAAGTCAATCCTTCCGACTTTTCCAAGACAGTTTTGGAGTATTTGAAAAAGGGAGAAGTTCTTCTTCTGGAGCATAGCGGCTTTAATAAGAGCGGAAATCAGATTGCCGTAGTTTACGGTGCAGAGTGGGATATCTACGGAGAATTAACCGCATTATATCTTACCGAGCCGGATGATAGCTTGCAGGCAATGAAACGTTATCCTGTGAAGAAGCTGAGTGGAAAAAAGGATGGTAATATCGAAGAAAACCTGGTATTCACACCGGAAAAGAACGACAAAGTACAGTCTAAGCTGAAGAATTTCTATACGGTAAAGCTCTACGAAGAAGCGCCGGAGAATTTATTCTTTGACGTAACAGGCTAACAAGCTTTGGAACCATCATTTTCCGAATAAGAGAAAGAAAACATATAAAAAGAAACGCTGAAGTAGCGATAAGAGGTCTAGAGCACTTTTGCTTTTCGAAATATAGCCTGTAATAAGGGGCAATCTGAGCCCGCGGGTTCTTGGCTTTTGTACTATAAAAGCTTAGAACCCCTGCGAGGCGAAGTTAGCGGGAGCGTGCCCCTATTACAGGCTATATTGTTGAAAAGCGATAAATCACTACTTCAGCGTTTCTTTTATAATGGAAATTATTTCTCTTCTTCTACTCAATAATGGTCCTTGCAAGAATAAATGTACAGTACATCATCTTCAATAGCATAAATCAGCCGATCTTCTTCCGTGATACGTCTGGACCATTTTCCGCTAAGCTCGTATTTTAGAGCTTCCGGTTTGCCGATTCCTGAGAAGGGGCTTCTTTCTATCGCTTCAATAAGGCGATGAATCTTTTTGATGGTACTTTTATTATTTTGGGCATACCAATAGAGGTAATCTTCCCACGCCTCATCGGACCAGGCTTTAATCATCTTCTTTTACCTCAAGCAAGTCATGGCTTTGGAATTGTTTTTTTCGAAATTGTGTATCTCCGCGTCGTATTTTTTCCATTAAATAAGAATTGGATAGAATTCGCAGACTCTCCTGCAAACTGTCATATTCTCTTTTGGATAGTACGACTACGGTATCTTCCGCATCCTTTGCGGTTACAATCAGCGCATCAGCATCTTCATTGACCTGCTTCATGTATTGCTTTAAATTCTGTCTGAAATTAGAATAGGCAACAGCTTCCATCGATTTTCTCCTTTGGATTAATTGTACAAGATATTGTACGACTAAAGCAAAAGAAAAGCAAGAGTAGCTCTTGCTTTTCTTTTCTGTATGCTTAACAAGTACTACCTGCAAAGCATGTAAATTTTCTTTTATATCTCTTCTTCAACAGTCTCGGTAAGTTTCTTTTATTTCTCTTCTTCAACAGACTCGGTGAGCTTTGCCACCTCCATGTTTTGCGGCAAAATCGCACTTAAAATCAAAGCAACAACAAAGACTACCGCTACGACATTTTCCCCGAATACGGTCTGTACGATGCTGGGGAAGATGTGCCAGATGCTGCTCTCCGTGCTGGAGGTAAATCCGATACCTACTGCCAAGGAAAGAGAAGCAATGACGATATTTCTCTGGCTAAATCCGCAGGAAGCGATCATCTGCATTCCGGACACTACGATGCTACCGAACATCATAATGGTGCATCCCCCTAGAACACTCTGGGGAAGGGAAGCAAAGAAATGTCCTACAGGGGGCAGAAGTCCTGCCAACAGCATTGCTGCTGCACCGGTGGCAATGGTGAAGCGGTTTACTACCTTGGTCATAGCGATAAGACCTACGTTCTGAGAGAAGGAGGTTACGGGAGCACATCCGAAAAGTCCGGAAATGCTGGATCCGAATCCGTCACAAGCCAGAGAGCCGGAAATTTCCTT
>CAUUUY010000209.1:0-3770 GCA_963548305.1 uncultured Oribacterium sp. | reverse complement strand
GGAGAAGAGAAAAAATAGGCATTCCAACAACCTGAAGAATAGGGGGAACGCGAAAGACAATGTGAGCCCGTCGGTACTTGGAGGAAGCGAGTGAAACGAAGCTTACTCCTTAGTACCGCTACGAGGCGAGGTTTAGCGGGAGCGTGTCTTTCGCGTTCCCCCTATTCTTCAGGCGTCCCATGCCGCTCTTTTCTCCTTCCGCTTCCGCTAGCCGGCTGACCTGTCTTTTTCCATCCCCCTATTCCTCAGGCATCCCCTGCCCTTGCTTTTCTTCTCCTATCAAAAAAGGACTAAGCATCGCTTAGTCCTCTCCATGTTCTCCCATATACTTCCGCAGCTTACGGATAGCAATGCTATGCAACTGGGATACGCGGGGCTGAGATACTTCCATAACCTCCGCAATCTGGTTCATATTCAATTCTTCCACATAATATAAAGAAATCACCAGCTTTTCCTTTTCCTGCAAGGATTCAATGGCCTCTGTCAGCGCACGGACATTTTCCTTTTGCATAAAGCTGAATTCCGGTTGGGTGCTGTGATCCTCGGAAGGAATCTGCAGGAGGGTTTCATTTCCCTCATCGTAGGTCATATCCAAAGAAAGCACATTGACCATGTTGCTCATTCTCTGAATCTTCTGCAGCTTCTTCACGTTCATATTCAAATAGTCTGCCAGCTCCTCATCCGTAGGGGCTCTTCCCAGACGATTATTCAGCTCTACCGTGGCGGTTTCAATGGAACGGCTGTCCTTATGGAAATTTCGGGGTAGCCAGTCATTTTTCCGCATCATATCAATAACCATGCCCCGGATACGTCGGGAAATAAAGGTCTCGAACTTATTGTCCTTACTCTCATCATAGCGTTCGATAGCCCGCATGATTTCGATTACCCCTTCGTTTACGATATCATCGGTCTGCATAAAGTCATGGTACATTTCCCGCATTTGATAAGCGATAGAGCGCACGATGTAAACGTAGCGCATGGTAAGCTTCTGTTTGACCTCTTGAGAGCCGGTCTCCTTATAGAGGGCAAACAACTCCTCATTTGATTTTTCTTCCAGTTGGGAATAATTCAACACGTTCAATCTCAACCCCCTCTTTCCCCTCGTACTCTAATCTTTGTCTTACTCTTGCAAGCAATTCTTTTCCGGTAGAGTTTCAAGTAAGATTTTAAAAAATTTTTTTAATATAGTCAGTTCCTTTTTATGGCTGTCTTTTTCGGTAATTTCCTTTTTTAGCAACACCTTTTTTAGCTACACCTTTTTAGCAACACCTTTTTTAAGAAACTTACTTTGCATTTTGTCTTTTAAGCGGTTCCCTTTTCCTCCAGGTCATCCTCCAAACGAAGACTTCCTATGGCCTGAATCTGCACGTTACTGGCCACCTCATTAAAGGAAAGCACCCGCACATTGGGATAGAACTGCTCTATCAAATGATAGAAATGAATGCGCATCACCTGGGAGGTGAGGATCAAAGGAGGACTGGATAAATTATTAAACTTCCTGCTTTCCTCCGCCACCTGACGAATCAGACTCTGTAAGAGTTCCGGGCTTAAGGCCAGATAAAGGCCGTTTTCTCCTCTGGCCAGAGAGTTTACCATGGTTCTCTCCAGGCCTGCATCCAAGGTAATCACCTTCATGTTCCCATCTTCACAATACATTCTGGTAATGGTTCTCTTTAAAGAAGCACGAACCTTTTCCACAATCTGATCCGTATCCTTCACCGGCAATCCGGTTTCGCTGATACATTCAAACATGGTCTCTACGATGGTTTCCAAGTCCTTGATGGAAACTCCTTCTCGTAAAAGAGTCGTCAGTACCTTTTGCAAAAGGTTGTAGCTGATGACTCCCGGAAAGGCTTCTTCACAAAGCTCCGGCGCGGTTTTCTTTAAGTTTTCCACCAGACGAACCACTTCCTGTCTGGTCATCAACTCATAGGCATGCCGTTTAATGGTCTCCGATAAGTGGGAAAGCATTACGGACAGAGGATCGATTACCGTATAACCGTAAAGCTCCGCCCTCTCCCGGTTTTCCGGCCGAATCCACTTGGAAGGGATACCGTAGGCCGGCTCAATGGTTTCAATACCGTCGATGGCATCCTCCACGTCGTCCGGCTCCAGAGCCAGCACATAATCTGTCAGGATTTCACCCTTGGCGATTTCCTCCCCCTTAATCTTAATGCTGTATTCATTGGTTCCCAGGCTGGAGGAATCTCTTAGACGGATGGAGGGTACTACAAAGCCGATATCCTGAGCATACTGTCTTCGGAAAATGACGATTCTCTGAATCAATCTTCCTCCTACAGACTCGTCAGCCAGAGGAATCAAGCTGTAGCCAAAATCCATTTCAATGGGTTCCACCTGCAGGAGGTTATAGACGGTGTTAACATCCTTGAAGTAATCCTCTTCGGATTCCGCAGGAGCCTGGGGCGCTTCCCCCTGGGCCTCCTGGGGCTGGGGAGGAGCTTCCATGCTGGGCAACAAACCTTCCCCTTCCGTCCTTGCCCGCTCCGGCTCTTCCTTGATTCTCTTTTCCAGGAAGTATCCTGCCGCGATAAAGCCTCCTGCAACAGGAAGAATCTGTAAAATCGGCATTCCCGGAATCAGCATCAGTACGCCCATGGCAATTCCCGTAATCATCATGGAACGGGGCTGCTGGGTAAACTGCTTGGAAACGTCTTCGTTTAAGGAGCCTTCTGATACTGCACGGGTTACAATCATACCGGTGGAAACGGAAATCAGCAAAGACGGAATCTGTCCTACCAGACCGTCTCCCACGGTAGCAATAGAATAGGTAGAAAGCACGGTAGCCACCGGTTGTCCGGACTGGACGATACCGATAATACTTCCTCCCACCAGATTGATGGCGGTGGTGATAAGAGACATGACACCGTCTCCCTTTACGATTTTGGTAGCACCGTCCATGGAACCGTAGAAGTCGGATTCTCTCTGAATCTTCTCTCTTCGCTCTCTGGCCTGCTGCTCCGTAATCATACCGGAGGAAAGATCCGCATCAATGGCCATCTGCTTACCGGGCATCGCGTCCAATTTGAATCGGGCTGCTACTTCGGATACACGCTCCGCACCCTTGGTAATAACGATAAACTGCATCAATACGATAATCAGGTAAATAATCAAACCGACTACCACGTTTCCTCGTACCACGAAGTCTCCGAAGGCCTTGATAATCGCTCCGGAAGAACCGCCGTTGGTTAAGATATTTCTGGTTGTGGAAACGTTGATTCCCAAACGGAAAAGGGTGGTAATTAAAAGTAAGGACGGGAAAATAGACAATTCCAGCGGTTCCCGAATCGTCATGGTAATCACTAGAATCATCATGGAAATGGCCATATTCACCACAATCGCCACGTCAACCATCATGGCGGGGAGGGGAATAATGAGGAGCAATATGAGAACCAGTACGAAAAGTACTACTCCATTTTGCAAAATGTTTTTAACCATCCCTGTTATCTTCCTTCGCTCTTTCTAAAATATCCTGTCTGTTTTCTTTCTGATAGATATACACTAAGATTTCCGCTACAGCCCCGTAAAAATCCCCGGGGATTTCTTTGCCTACGTGACAAAGAGGGTACATTGCCCGGGCAAGAGGCTTGTTTTCAATGGCCGTTACCCCATTGGCCTCTCCTACGGCCACAATTCGAAGGGCCAATTCATCCTGTCCCTTCGCCAAAACCACCGGAGCGGTGTTTTTGTCCGGATCATACTTTATGGCAATGGCCAAGTGCTCCGGATTTCGAATAATAACATCCGCGTCT
>CAUUUY010000208.1:0-3793 GCA_963548305.1 uncultured Oribacterium sp. | reverse complement strand
ATTTTTACGATACTAAGAATACTCCTCTGCCAAAAACTTTGCAAGGAATATTTTCGATGCTTTTAGAACTTAATCCATCCCAGCACACCGGCTACGGAGCTGAACAGGATAATCGCTACGAAGAAGGGGCAAAGGTATTTAATCATGAAATTAAATACCGCCTTTCTTTTAAAGGGAGCATCCTTTCGCATTACCTCCGCCGCGATCCCGTCAACGCCGATCACTCGCACCACCAAAAGACAGGTAGCCATGGCTGCGATAGGCATCATGACAGAGTTGGTCAGGAAGTCAAAGAAATCCAGGAAGGGCATATTTTTCAGTATGGTGATGAAGGACAGAGGGCCATAGCCTAAAGCACTCAGGGTTCCCAAAACCACCATTATCAAAAGTAAAACCAGAGTGGCCTTTCTTCTGCTCCACTTCAGTTCATCCTGGAAGGTGGAAACCGCACTTTCCGCAAGGGCGATAGCGGAGGTCAGTGCCGCAAAGAAGACCAGTACGAAAAATAGAATGCCCACTACTCGCCCGAAGCCCATGCTGGCAAAGATTTTCGGCATGGTAATAAACATCAGGGAGGGGCCGGCCTTTAATACGGAGGGGTCTCCATTGGAAAAGGCGAAAACCGCAGGAATAATCATCAGCCCTGCCAAAACCGCAATGGCCGTATCAAAAATCTCCACATGACTGGTGGATTCTTCGATGGAAAGGTCGGACTTCATATAGGAACCGAAGGTAATCAGGATTCCCATGGCAATGGAGAGGGAATAGAACATCTGTCCCATGGCGGAAACCACCGTCATCCAAGAGAAGTTCTTAATATTGGGGACTAAGAAGTATTTTACCCCGGCAAATGCTCCCTTCCTGGTGATGGCGTAAATGGAAAGCAGGATGGCCAAAATCACCAGAATAGGCATCATAAAAGTGGAAACCTTTTCGATTCCATTTTCCACACCCATAAAGATAACCCAAATCACCAAAAGGGTGAAAATCAAGAACCAAAACTCCGCCTTTACCCCATTTCCGATAAATTCCGTAAAGTACTCCGCTGTGGCAAGTGCCTCCGTTTCTCCCTTGATATAGCCGAAAAGATATTTGCATACCCAGCCGCCGATGACGGAATAATAGGGCACAATCAGGATGGGGATAATGGCATTGATCCAGCCTCCCGCCTTAAACATCCAGTCCTTTCCGAAGTGGGTATAGGCGCCTACGGGACTTTTTCTGGTCATTCTTCCGATGGCACTTTCTGCAATAATCATGGTATAGCCAAAGGTAAGCATCAGTAAAAGATACACCAAAAGGAAGATTCCTCCTCCGTATTTCGCCGCCAAATAAGGGAATCTCCAAATATTTCCCAAGCCCACCGCAGAGCCTGCGGCGGATAAGACAAAGCCCAGGCGGGAGCTGAACTTACTTCGTTTTTGCTTTTCACTACTCATTTTCTAGTTCCTTTCTACTGCTACGCATTTCTTTTTATTCTCTCGGAAGCCTTCTCCATAGCTTCCGGAAAGAGCACATTTTCCTGAAATCTTTTGTTCTTCTATACCGGGGGGTAGCTCCTGTCTACAGAAGCTTCAGCAAAATTTTTTCCTTACAGTGTCTCTCCTTCAGCGCCTAAAAACTTCAAAGCCTGGTAGAGTCTGGCAAGGGGCAATCCCATCACATTGTAATAGTCTCCTGCGATGCCCTTTACAAAGGGGGCAAAACGGCCCTGAATCCCGTAAGCTCCCGCCTTATCCATAGGTTCTTTGCTTTCGATGTAATCCCAAATTTCCCGCTCGGTAAGTCTTGCGAACTGCACCTCGGTCTTTTCGTAAAAGCCCATTTTCTTTCCCTGAAAATGAAGGCTGACTCCGGTGTATACCTGGTGAGTTCTTCCGGAAAGGGCGGAAAGCATCCTGTAGGCATCCTCCTCATTTTTCGGCTTTCCCAAAATCCGATCCTCGAAAAATACCACCGTATCCGCCCCAATCACAAGGTAGTCCTTCGGATACTGCTTTGCCACATCCTCCGCCTTCTGAAAGGCCAGCTTCTGCACCAAAAGGCTGGGATCCGCCTCCGTTACATCCTCCGCTATTCCGCTGGGATGAATCTCCGCCTTAAGTCCCAGAAGCTGAATCAGCTCCTGTCTTCTTGGAGATGCGGAAGCCAAAACCACCTTGGGAAATAGCACCGTGATGGGCTTTTCCTTTTTTTCCGCTTCCTTCCTTCTTTCCTCCCGCTCTTTTAATTTATGTTCCAAAAGGTCTACATCTTCTTTGGAAAGCCCCAGCTTTTCCAAGAAGTCCTCGTCTTTATTTGTAGCGTCTCCCATTCTTCTTCCTTTCTTTTTTGCAATTGCCCCTCTGTTTTTGCAGTCGCCTTTCTATTTTAACGATTTTTTTTTGTTTTCACAGTAATTTTTTTACAATTTGCCATAAAAATGATTTTCTTTCTCTTTTTTGTGAAATACGATGTTCTCCGGGAAAATAAGCGGAGAAAACAGCAAAGAAATTTCCTCTTTTCTCCAAAAGATTTCTTCTTGCATTTTCCTCCGCTTTATACTAAGGTGAACTCATCGCACTACGCGCAGTACATGTCTTAGAGAAAGGGAATTCTATGAAAATCGAAAACGTAAACAACGTAGAAGGCTTATTTAAGCTATTGAATGACTTACACGGAAAGGTAGAGTTGGTTTCTCCGGAAGGAGACCGAATTAACTTGAAGTCCAAGCTCTCCCAGATGCTGATGATGTCTCAGATGTTGGACAAGGCTTACATTAAAGAGCTGGAACTGATTGTTCATGAGCCGGAGGACATGAAGAAGGTAGTTGAATTCATGATGGGAGATGCGCACAATTGATTCTCTGCTCTTCCAAAAACTTGACTCTTCCCAAGCCGGAAGAGTCTTTTTTTTCTGATTTGTTGGTGGTGGGAGGAGGCTGTTCCGGCTTAGCCGCAATCTCCGCCGCAGCGGATCTGGGCATTGAAAACAGTCTTTTATTGGAAAAAGAAGAGAAGCTTGGAGGACGTTTAGGAAAAAGCACGGAAGGGATAAATGGGCTCTTTGCAAAGACCGTTCAGCCTAAAGAGCTTCTGTCCCATTTTTCCCTTTTTCTGGAAAATTATGGAGTCGCTCATCAAGAGGATGTGGAAGTAGAGGAAATTTATGTTCTTTCAAGGGAGGCTCTTTCGATAGTGCATTCCCAAGGCGAAGCTTCTGCTTATCGCTATCTCTTAAAGGCTAAAATGAAGGAAGGAGAACGCTTCTTTATCAGTAAGGCTTTAGTCTTAGCTGTGGGAGCATTTACTCCGGAGGAAAATGCCGCTGTTTCTGTTCTTATAGAAGAGGAGAAAAAAACAGGCTCCCCCCGACTTTTCCTGACAGGACAAAGTCTTGCCCCCTCCCAAAGCATTGCCGAAGCAGTGCAATCCGGTGGAGCTGTGGGTAGAATGGTAGGAGAAATGCTTTTAAAAGAAAAGCATAAACAGGGATTTTAAAACAAGGGGCTGTAAAAAAATCAAAATAAGAAATAGTTTTTCGGCAATATAGGTCTAAATGATGGGTAGTCTGAGCCCGTCGGTACTTGCGAAAAACAAGAGAATCGAAGTTTTTCGCTTAGTATCCGCTACGTGGCGAAGCTAGCGAGAGCGTGCCCCAAGTTTAGACCTATATTGCTTAGAAAACTATTTTGATTTTTTACAGCTCGTTTTTTATTATGAAACGGTTCATTCTTATTCTACTATAGCTTGATTATCCGATTCCGCCATAGAATGCACCTGCTATAAGTGCAAGCAATGCAAGCCCTGTATAA
>CAUUUY010000207.1:0-3796 GCA_963548305.1 uncultured Oribacterium sp. | reverse complement strand
TAGCTTAGTGGCTTTATTCTTTTTGTTTTTACTGTCTTCCAACGGCTTTTTGGCAAGGCTTTTCTATTCCTTTTCTTGGATTTCTTCCCAGACGGATTTTCCGGCTCTGGTGTATGATGAGAAGGGGATAGGCATTATTCTTTCCTACCTATGGAAGGAGCTGCCCTTTGTCCTGTTTTTCTCCTTGCCTCTGGCCTATCAGGTGGATGAAAAGGCGGGAGAGGCGGCAAGATGCCTTGGGGCAAGCCGCTTTCAAGCCTTTTGGAAAATCATCCTGCCCCTATCCATACGGCAGTATTTAGCGGCCTTTTTCATCATTTTTTCCTTCTCCTTCGGAGCCTTTGACCTTCCCTATCTATTAGGTGCCACCAGCCCCAAGGCCTTATCGGTTCTGTCCTACCAGGAGCTACAGAGGGGCTTTTTACAGCGTCCGGTGGCCTTAGCCTATAATGGGATTATTCTTTTGTTTTCTCTATTTCTAAGCTACTTTTACTTTAAATTCCTGCCGAAAAAGAAGACCTAAGATGGAGGCGCTATGAATTCTATAAAATCAAAAGGAAGAGCCGGCAGCGTTTTTTACCTTCTCTTTCGGAATCTATTTTTCCTAAGCTTAGTGCTGCCCCTTTTCTTTTTACTACTGTTCAGCTTTACGGAACGCTATGCCTGGCCGGGGCTCTTTCCTACGAGCTTTTCTCTTCGAAGCTTTAAAAGCATTCTTTTTCAAAGGAAGGCTTTGTTTCAGGATACGCTTTTTAGTATGGCTTTTTCTCTTTTGGTTTCCCTTTGTACGGTATTGGTGGCTTTTTGCACGGCCAAGTACCAAAATGAAGAGGGGCTTAGGGGAAAGGGCATCCTTGCTTTTTTGGTGAATTTCCCCATTATGATTCCCGCAACGGTTTTTGCCATGGGAGCTCAGATTCTATTTTTGAAAGTAAAGATTTTAAACCCATTTCTTACCGTGTTTCTGGCCCATGTTCTTTATGCCTTGCCCTATGCAGTCAGCTTTCTCCAAGAAGGAATGAGTAGAAAAATGAAGTTTTATGAAGAACAGGGGAGGGTTATGGGAGCTGTGGGAGGAAGACTTTTTTGGAAGATTAGCCTGCCCTTACTCTATCCCTACATTTTCCCGGCCTTTATGATGTCCTATATCCTTTCTATGAGCCAGTATATTTTGACCTTGATTTTGGGCGGGGGAAAGGTGAAAAGCTTAAGCCTGATTACGGACTGATTTTTCTATGTAGCAGCTTTCTATTATTTTTCCTCTTGGATTTTTTAGAGAAGGGAATACAGCGGGAAAGAGGCTAAAATAGTGTGATGTCTGAACAGAGTGAAGCTAGAACAGAGTGGGCTTAGACTAGCGTAAAGACAAGTATAAGTCTTGTAAGAATAAGAGGGCGTACAGAGCATTTTGTAAAAGGAGTTAAGGGTGGAAATTCGTTTATCTTGTGAAAACTTAGAGCTGGAGCTGGAGAAGAAAAAGATTTTAAAGGATATTTCCCTGGAGGTTCGTTCCGGAGAAATATTGGCGCTTCTTGGGGAAAGCGGCTGCGGAAAAAGCAGTCTTCTAAAGGCGATGCTTGGCCTATATCCTCTATCCAAAGGAAAGATTTTCTTTCAGGGAAAGGAAATTCAGAATCTCCCCAGCCATAAGAGGGGAATTTCCGTGGTCTTTCAGGACCTAAGGCTTTTTCCCCATTTGAATGTGGGGGAAAATGTGGGTTTTTCTCTGGAATTGCAAAAAGTTCCCAAAGCAGAGCGTAAGAAAAGAGTGGAGGAGCTTCTAAAGCTTGTGCAGCTGGAGGGCTATTCGGAAAGGCGAATTGACAGTCTTTCCGGAGGGCAAATGCAAAGGGTAGCTATTGCCAGAGCCTTGGCCATGAATGAAAATATCTTATTTCTGGATGAGCCCTTTTCCGCCCTGGATCCCAATCTTCGGAGAGAGATGGGAGACTTTTTATTAGAGCTTCAGAAAAAAGAAAATTTAACCGTGGTTTTGGTTACCCATGATCAGGAGGAAGCTCTAAGACTTGCCCACCGTATTGCACTGATGAAAGATGGAGAGATTCTCCAAGTGGATGAGGGAGAGAAGCTATATTACAGTCCTGTAAATGAATATGTGGCAAGGTTTATGGGGAAGGGAAACAGTATTTTGGGAAGAGTAGAAAATGGCGTATTTTCCTGTCCCTACTTTTCCTTTCCGGTAGAAAAAGAAGAGGGAAACTATACTTTCTTTTTTCGGGAGAGACAGCTTAGCTTTACAGAAGAAATAGTGGAACGGCAGAGAGCGGAAAGGCAGATAGTAGAAAAGCAGACTATAGAAAAGCAGACTGCGGGAGAAAGCATTCATGAAGGGGAAAAAGCAAGCGGAATATCTGAAGCACCAAGCCCCTTCCATCTCATAGACAAAGAATACTTAGGGGAGTTTTTCCGTGCCTTTTATAAGAACCCTGACGGTCAAGTCCTTAGCTGCCTCATCGAAAGGGGAGAGGAGCTTCCGGAAGAGGGCTTCCCCAAACTTTGCTTTTTAGAAGGGGAAGAAGAAATTTTGTTTTTGCATAAGGAGGAAAAGTAGAATGGAAAAAAGAAAGCTTCTGTTTGACTGTGACAACACCATGGGGATTCCGGACTGCGATATTGATGACGGTCTTTGCCTCCTCTTTCTTTTGGGGCGAAAGGACATAGAGCTTTTGGGAGTATCTTCTTCCTTTGGCAATAACAAAACCGCTGTGGTCTATGAAAATACAAGGAAGATGCTAAAGGAGAGAGGAAGAGAGGATATTCCCCTTTGGTATGGGGCGGATGCGCCAAGACAGTGGGAGAACGAAGCCTCCCGAAAAATCTTAGAAACTGTTAAGCGTTATCCGGGAGAGGTGGACATCCTGGTAACCGGTTCCACCACCAATATTGCCGGGGCCTATATGCTGGACCCGGAGTTTTTCTCCTATGTGAAGGGCATTTACTTTATGGGAGGAATTACAGAGCCCCTGATTTTTGCCAAGAAAGAAATGAAGGAGTTAAACTTCTCCATTGACTATAAGGCTACGGAGCTTGTGCTAAAAAACGGCAAGAATCTCCATACCCTCACCGGCAACGCCTGTCTGGCCTTCCTCCTTTCCTATGAGGAATGTCAGCGTAGACTGGAAAAATCTTCCCTGGGGCAGTATATTTTAGAGAAGGCAAAGGACTGGATGCATTATAATGATAGAGTCTACGGTATTCCCGGCTTTTATAACTGGGATATGACCACCCTTTTGTATTATTTTTATCCGGAGCTTTTTGAAGACTCCCTGCATTGGATTCGCCTAATGGATACGGATTTACAGGAGGGATATTTAATAGAGGGAAATGAAGGAGAGGGGAATCAGATTCATTTGCCCAAATTAAAGGATAGTAAAGCTTTTGTGGAAAAAATGTTTGAAGGCTTAGCGTAATAAGGAGGCTTTGATGTCCAAGCTGCAAATCATCCTCGGAGCCGGCGGTTCCGGAAAAACGGAATATTTGATTCGAAAGGCTTTGCAGGAGGCCGGGAAGGATTATCATAGGCAGATTTATTATCTTGTTCCGGAGCAGGATACCCTTGCCATGCAAAAAAGAATCGTTTCCCATGAGGAAAATCAGGGGAAGGGCATTTTGAATGTGGATGTTTTAAGTTTCCAAAGGATCTATTACCGGGCCTTTGAGAATACCAATCAAAAGAGCCCCCTTTCCTTAGATGAGATGGGGAAAATGATGATTCTTCGCCTGATTTTGGGAAAGAAGAAAAAGCAGCTAAGCTATTATCAAAGGGAGGCGGAAA
>CAUUUY010000206.1:0-3825 GCA_963548305.1 uncultured Oribacterium sp. | reverse complement strand
TCAGTAAGATTATCAAGACCATTGATGATATCGCTTTCCAGACCAATATCCTGGCTCTGAATGCGGCAATCGAAGCGGCAAGAGCCGGTGTAGCCGGAAAGGGCTTTGCGGTAGTAGCGGATGAGGTAGGAAATCTTGCCCAGAAGTCTGCAAACGCTGCGAAGGATACCACCATGTTGATTGAAGAAACCCTTCAGGCGGTAGAGCAGGGAACTGTTCTTGCTGATAGCACCGCAGAATCCTTACAGAGAGTGGTAAGCGGTACAGGCAAGGTAACTGATTTGGTAAATCAGATTGCGGAAGCCTCTGTAGAGCAGTCCAGAGCGGTAGAGCAGGTATCTGTAGGAATCGATCAGATTTCCTCCGTAGTACAAAGCAACACTGCCACGGCAGAAGAGTCTGCAGCAGCTTCTGAGGAGTTGTCCGGACAGGCTAATATTTTAAGCGACTTGGTAAGACGCTTCCAGCTGAAGGAAGACTAAAACAATAATTGAATATATAGCTATACTAAAGAAGGAGCTGTAAAACCCAAATCTGTATTTTGGTTTTTACAGCTCCTTCTTTTTTAGTTCTGCTGTTTCTTCAATTATTCTATTGAAAGAGTGTGAAAAAACAATTATTTAATCGAAAAAGTGTGTCATATAACCATTATTCGATTGAAAAAATGTAATATAACAACAGTATTCCATCGAAAAATGCAAATTCTTCTTATGCCTCCTCGGAAAAACGCCGATTTATACTTGGCTTATTAACGTGACAGAATAAAGCAGATGCGATGTAGAGATTGTTTTTTCAAGGAGGAAAGAACAGAATGAAAAAGGGTATTGGAGAAGAGAAGAAGCGGAAGCGCTCTTCTATTAGCACAAAATTATCGATGATTTTAGGCATTGCCAGCGTTTTGGTGTTTTTTGCCATGAGTGTGGCAATCATTAAGACTGGGGAGCATTCCATCAGCTCGGCCCTGGACAACAACTTAAATGATAAGGCGGTTATGGCCATTGGGGATTTACAACAAGTAATATCCCGTTTGGAATCTATTTCCATGACTTTGGAAAACGGAATTCATTCCATGCACAGCCAACATGACGGTGTGGGACAGGCGCCGGAGAATCAGTGGGTGGTAAAGGACAGAGCTACCGGGGAAGTAGTCAATAATCCCGGAATGGGTCCCACCACCTTTCGCTCCAGAATTGTAAATGCGGAGCTTCCCGCTTCTCGTTACAATGCGGAAACCGTGATTTTGGATTCTTTACAGTCCGCCTTAACCGACAATAAGGATTTGGTAGGAGCAGGAATCTTCTTTGAGCCAAACGGTTTCTCCGACAATGTTTCCGATTATGGGGTATATATGTCCGCAGAGGATTTGGAAAAGAAGGGGGTTATGGCCTACCAGTACAGCTTTTACAAGGACTCTTCCTGGTATAATGGGGCAAAGGATTCCGGAGAAATGGTATTAACCGATGTGTATAGCGATACCCTTCATCCGGATGTTCAGATGATCAGTTTGGGAAATCCGATAACGGATGAGGAGAACAAATTTGTAGGAGCTGTTATCCTGGATATTAACACCAAAGTATTCAGTACCATTCAGCAGACCGATGAGCGTTTTCCCTCTTTGGCAACCAATATCTTAGATGCTAACGGAAGCTTTTTGTATTCCATGAAGGAACAGGCCATTGGAAAGAAGCTGGAAGAAGTTTTGGATAAGGATACCTATGAAATGCTTCGCCAAAAGATGGATAAGGAGGAAGCATTTACGGCTACGGTAGTGAATGCAGTGGGGGTAAAAGAGAGAATGTACTTCCGTCCATTAACCATTCACGGTTCCACCCTTTGGTCTATGATCAGTATCGCCGACAGTGAATTTATGGCAGCCAGAAATCAGTTGGTCATCATGTGTGCCGTTTTCAGTATTGTAGGTCTTATGATTTTAATTGCCATCAGCTTCTTCTTAATTAAGAGGGCTTTAAATCCATTACAGGGAATCGCTTTGGCAGGTAAGGCTGTTTCAGAAGGAAACTTTGATGTAAAGGTTTCTTACAATCAGCAGGATGAAATCGGCGATTTGGCGGAAGCCATCCGGAGTGTTATGCAACATGTTCGGGAAATTATTTCCGACCTTTCCGAGAAATTGGGAGAGTTGGCAAAAGGAAACTTCCGTGTTTCTTTGGACAATGCGGAGCAGTATCCGGGAGCTTATCGTCCTCTTCTTACCTCCCTTCAGGAAATCACCAATGATTTAGATAAAACCATGTCGGAGATTAAGACCAGTGCCAAGGAGGTTAACGCCGGTGCGGAGCAGGTAAGCTCCGGCGCCCAGGGACTTTCTCAGGGTGCTACAGAGCAGGCATCTTCTATTGAGGAATTAAGTGCTACCATGAACGACATTTCCACCCAGATTAAGGGAACCGCGGAGATGGCGGTGAAGGCTTCCGGGCTTTCTCAAAGAACAGAGGAGGCGGTAGGCCTTAGTAACCAAAAGATGGAAGAAATGTCCAATGCTATGCGGGAAATCACCGAGAAGTCCAATGAAATCAGTAAGATTATCAAGACCATTGATGATATTGCCTTCCAGACCAATATCTTATCCTTGAATGCAGCTATTGAGGCGGCAAGAGCAGGTGCAGCAGGAAAGGGCTTTGCAGTGGTTGCGGATGAGGTAGGAAACCTGGCTCAAAAGTCTGCAAAGGCGACACAGAATACTTCCAGCCTTATTGAGGAAACCATTGAAGCAGTGGAAAAGGGAGCCAAGATTACGGAAGAAACCGCAGAATCCTTGACAACCGTATCCAACCATGCGAAGGATATTAACGATATTATCACAAACATTTCCAGCGCATCGGAGGAAGAGGCTAGAGGCGTTTCTCAGCTGACAATGGGAATCGATCAGATTTCCTCTGTGGTACAGAGCAATACCGCAACGGCAGAGCAGTCTGCGGCAGCTTCTGAGGAGCTTTCCGGCCAGGCCAATATTATGAATGATTTGGTCAATCGTTTTCAATTAAAAAACGAGGACTAATCAGAATACACTTAAAATGAGTTTTCATAAAAATATGCATTAAGCCTTCATGAAAATACGACTGTATAGGATAGAATGAGCGTTTAATACTATACTTAAGCTTAAGCATAAAACGAGATATCGCACGCTTTGCGTACGATACTCGTTATGAATAAAAAAGACTGCCTCTTGAGAAACTGCAACCCCCCGGTTTAGGGATAATGCAGAGTCCCAAGGGGCTGTTTTTATTCTTACCGAGTATCACAGGCTGTGACACTTAGTTTACAGGGGACATCTTAAGTCTTTTGTGAAAAATAAAGAAAGTGCCGGGGAAAAGGGAATTTACCTTATAAAAAAGGCTAAGTCGGACGATGAATTAGAGAAGTAAACAGGAAGTAGAATTTTTCAAGGAGGAAAAATACAAAATGAAGAAAAGAAGCAATACCACTGGGACATCCTTTTGGAAAAAGATGAAGCTCAGTTCAAGAATGTCTGTGGCAATAGGACTTCTTAGCATAATTTTAATGGCAGGCTTAAGCATTGCTATTATTTCCATGGGAAAGACTGCTATCTATAGCGCTTTACAGGGAAATATGGATGATAAAATCCACTTAGGCATTGCTGATTTGGATAATATAGTTACCCAAGCAGATGTTACTGCAAGCACCATTAAAGAAGGCATTGTAAGTATATATGACCAGGCGGATACGGTAGGAGGAGTTCCTTCCCATCTTTGGACCATTGAGGACGATCAGCACAATATTTTAGAGCCTACCAATATGGCAGGAACCATGTTCCGTTCCCGTATCGTGGATGCGGAAATTCCG
>CAUUUY010000205.1:0-3861 GCA_963548305.1 uncultured Oribacterium sp. | reverse complement strand
CGGTCTTCTAAAGAAAGATGTTTTTGGTTACCGGGAATAATTTTACTCATAATAAACTCCTTCCATTGCTGTCAGAAGGAGCTCTAAACATACCATGAGAAATGTGAAAGAGAAAATATCAACTGTGCAGAAGTAAAATCTACCGGGAGACAGATGAGTGGAATTTACTTTTTCATTTTTGGCGTCATCAGTCCCTAAGAAGAAGCCCTTGAAAAGCCCTTATAGAGGTGTTAAGCTTAGTCGGCAAACAAATGTTTGCCGGCTATTTTTTGCTAGATTGTAGAGAGAGGTTTGGGAAATACATTGGAAAAGAAATGGATAAAAATTCGTGGTGCGAATGAGCATAATTTAAAGCATGTGGATCTGGATATCCCCAGAGATTCTTTGGTGGTTCTTACAGGATTGTCCGGATCGGGAAAGTCCTCCCTGGCCTTTGATACCATTTATGCCGAAGGGCAAAGAAGATATATGGAGTCCCTGTCCTCCTATGCCAGACAATTCTTGGGACAGATGGAAAAACCGGATGTGGAGCTGATTGAAGGGCTTTCTCCGGCTATTTCCATTGACCAAAAATCCACCAACAGAAATCCCCGTTCCACCGTAGGAACGGTAACGGAAATTTATGATTATCTTAGACTTCTCTATGCCAGGGTGGGAATCCCCCATTGTCCGGAATGCGGAAGAGAAATCAAAAAGCAGACCGTGGACGAGATGGTGGACCTTCTGATGAAGCGGGAAGAGGGCACCAAGATGCAGCTCTTTGCTCCGGTGGTAAGAGGAAAGAAGGGTAAACACGAAAAGCTTTTGGAAAGTATTCGCCGTTCCGGCTTTGTTCGGGCAAGAATTGACGGCAATATGTATGAGCTGGAAGAAGAGATTGATTTAGAGAAAAATAACCGGCATACCATTGAAGTGCTGGTAGATCGTCTTGTGGTGAGAAAGGGCATTGAAAAGCGTCTTACAGACTCCATTGAGCAGGTGCTTTCTTTAAGCAACGGCCTTTTGCTTGTGGATTTTTTAAATGGGGAGGAGCTACGGCTTTCCACCAGCTTTTCCTGTCCTGTGGACGGTAGCAGTATAGAGGAAATCGAGCCTAGAAGCTTCTCTTTTAATAATCCTTTTGGAGCCTGTCCTGCCTGCTTTGGAATAGGTTATAAGATGGAATTTGATGCGGAGCTGATGATTCCGGATGAAACTTTGTCTTTAAATCAAGGTGCAATTTCCGTAATGGGCTGGATGAATTCCAAGGATGAAGGAAGCTTCACCCATGCCATGCTGGTGGCTTTAAGCGAGAAATACGGTTTTTCTTTAGACACCCCATTTTGCGAGCTTCCGGAGAAGATTCGGAAGATTATCCTTCACGGTACCGGTACGGAAAGCATTACGGTACGCTATGCCTCCCAGTTTGGAAAAGGAAATGTGCACCGTGTGGTATTTGAAGGCTTGCTCAACAATGTGGAAAGACGCTATAAGGAGTGCTTTTCCGAGAAAATGAAGCAGGAGTACGAGCAGTTTATGCGGATTACGCCTTGTCCCAGCTGTCATGGAGCCAGACTGAAGCCAAGCTCCCTTTCCGTAACGGTGGGAGAGAAGAATATTTACGAGTCTTGTACCCTGCCCTTAGATCAGTTTCATGACTGGATTTCTACAGTGACCCTAACTGCCATGGAAGAGAAAATTGCGGATCAGATTATCCGGGAAATCAAGGCCAGAAGCAAGTTCATGCTGGATGTGGGGCTAAATTACCTAAGCCTTGCCCGTTCTGCAGGAACTCTCTCCGGAGGAGAGGCCCAAAGAATCCGTCTGGCTACCCAGATAGGTTCCGGTTTGGTGGGAGTAGCCTATATTTTGGATGAGCCCAGTATCGGCCTTCATCAAAGGGACAACGACAAGCTGATTGCCACCTTAAAGCGTCTTCGGGATTTGGGAAATTCCGTTATTGTGGTGGAGCATGACGAGGACACCATGCGAGAGGCGGATTTGATTGTAGATATCGGTCCCGGAGCCGGAGAACACGGCGGGCAGGTGGTGGCCGTAGGTACTGCCAAGGAGATTATGAAAAATAAGGACTCCATAACCGGCCAGTATTTAAGCGGAAAGAAAAAGATTCCTTTGCCAAAGCAGAGAAGGACTTTTACAAAAACCTTGGACGTGTACGGTGCCCAGGAAAATAATTTAAAAAATGTGGATGTAAAGATTCCTCTATCCGTATTCACCTGTGTTACCGGCGTTTCCGGCTCGGGAAAGTCCTCTCTCGTAAATGAAATCGTCCATAAGCACTGTGCCAAGGTTTTGAACAAGGCCAAAATGATTCCCGGAAAATTCAGAAAGATGGAGGGCTTGGAGGCCTTGGATAAGGTCATAGACATTGACCAAAGCCCCATCGGAAGAACTCCCCGCTCCAATCCGGCCACCTATACCGGCGTCTTCGACCTGATTCGTGACCTCTTTGCCAGTTCCAAGGATGCCAAGGAAAGAGGCTATACCAAGGGGCGTTTCTCCTTCAATGTGAAGGGGGGACGCTGTGAGGCCTGCTCCGGAGACGGTATTGTAAAGATTGAGATGCATGTCCTGTCGGATGTCTATGTGCCCTGCGAGGTTTGTAACGGAAAACGCTATAACCGGGAAACCTTGGAGGTTCGCTACAAAGGAAAGAATATCTATGATGTCTTGAATATGACGGTGGAAGAAGCCTACGAGTTCTTTGCCCATATCCCCAGTATTCAGCGGAAAATGCAGACACTCATGGATGTGGGACTTTCCTACATTCGCCTGGGACAGCCCAGCACGGAGCTTTCCGGAGGAGAGGCCCAGCGAATCAAGCTGGCTACAGAGCTAAGCCGAAGAGGAACCGGAAGAACCCTTTATATTTTGGATGAGCCTACTACAGGCCTACATTTTGAAGACGTACGGAAGCTGGTGGAAATGCTGCAAAGACTGGCAGATGGCGGCAATACGGTTCTTGTGATTGAGCATAATCTGGATGTGATCAAGTGTGCCGATTACCTGATTGATATGGGGCCGGAAGGAGGAAGCGGCGGCGGAACGGTGCTTTGTACCGGTACCCCGGAAGAGGTGGCGGAAAATCCGCTATCCTATACCGGAAAATATCTAAAGAGATACTTGAATTAGCGAAATTTGGCTAATGTGGTTTTAGGCTAAAGCGATATTTGACTAATGCGATGTTTGGCTAAAGCGGTATTTGAGACGGTGAAGCGGGCAGTACTATTTAAGAGGAATAGTTTTTCGAACAGTTTTGAGCCGACTGAAACTACGGTGGAAAATCCTTTTCCGAACCGATATAATAGAGATAACTATTATTTCAGCAGGAGATGAGCAGAGAAAGAGAGGACAGGAAATGAGCGCAGATTGTATTTTTTGTAAGATTGCCAATGGAGAGATTCCTTCCGGAACGGTGTATGAAGATGCAGATTTTCGAGTGATTTTGGACATTTCCCCGGCGGCAAAGGGACACTGTTTGATTCTGCCGAAGAAGCATGGAAAGAATCTTTTGGAGATGGAGGACGGGGTACTGGCCAAGGTTTTCCCCCTGGCGAAAAAAATCGGACAGGCCATGGTAAAGGCAACCGGTGCCAAGGGCTTTAATGTGGTACAAAACAATGGAGAAGCGGCCGGCCAGACGGTGGAGCATTTTCATGTGCACATCATTCCCCGCTTTGATGAAAAGGACAGCATGGTATTATGGACTCCTCTTTCTTATGAGGAGGGAGAACTGGAACGGGTAAAGGAAAGCATTGTAAAGGAGATTCATGGCTAAGATTGTATTGACAGGGGGAGGAACCGCAGGACATGTTACCGCAAATCTAGCCCTGATTCCCGGTTTACTGGAAAGAAAGCATC
>CAUUUY010000204.1:0-3879 GCA_963548305.1 uncultured Oribacterium sp. | reverse complement strand
ACAAATAGCCACAGCAAAAGCAGCGCATCCGTAATCCCCCGGAAAAGGAAGCGTAATGCCGTGTTATTGGCAAATATCATGGAAAAAAAGCGATGATCCAGGAGAAGAATCACCAAAATCGGCAGTAAAATCATCCAGAGAATGATGCCCTCCTTTAAATTCTGTTTAAAGGAATGCATAAACATCCTGAAATTGCCTCGATCCTCCTCATGCACAATCTTAATGGTACAGTAATATAAAGCCGTAGTAGACGCTCCCAGAGTTACAATAGGCAGAGAAAACAGAATCCACAAAAGATTCAAAACCATCATATCCGCCAATCGGCCTACAAACCGCCAAACATCATTATCATAATTAAAAAAGCCTTGAAACATCTACTGCTATTCCTTCCTAACTCCTTTATCTATTTCCCTCTTCTCCCCCTTGCCCTGCTCTTCCAATTCCAAAAGATAAGCCTTCGCATCCTTTAAAAAGCTTAGACTGATCAGTAAAATCACCAGTCCGATGGGAAATGCCGCAATGATGGAGACAGACTGCAAGTTTACCATAGAACTTTCGGAAAAGACTAGTGCCAAAGGCAGTAAAATCAATAAAATCGCCCAGAATCCCTGTACCTTTCGTGAAGGCTCCTGTCCCTCCGGAAGGCTCTTATAGCTATACTGCGCCGCCACCAATGCGATGGAGTCAAAGGATGTGGCGTAAAAGGCAATCATGGTCAGAAGAAGCAGGATGAATACCAGTCCCGGAAGAGGCAGGGTTTCCAACATTTTCACCACCGTAAGGTAGAGGGAACCGTTCTCCTGATAGAGCTGTAACACCGGTAATTTATGGAAAACCTCCAGGGACAGGGTGAAATTCCCTAAAACAATGAAGCTTACATAGGTACTGCCGATGCCGAAAATGTATCCTCCCATAATGGTTTGTCGTATGGTTCTTCCCCGGCTGATGCTTCCGATAAAGAAGGGGGAAGCCACGCACCACACCATCCAATAGGCCCAGTAGAAAATCGTCCAGTTTTCCGGAAAATGATTTTCTCCTAGAGGATCCGTATAGGTAGCCATGGAGAAAAAGTGCTCTACCATCTTTCCCAGAGCATTCATTCCATTTTTTACAATAAAGGAGCCTACACCGCTTCCGAAGAAAATGTAGAGAAGCAGGGCATAAAACAGCCAGGTACAAAGTTTTGCCAAAAAGGAAACGCCGTCCATCCCCTTTAATACCGCAAAGGTATAAACCACACAGGTGGCAATCAATATGATTAAGGTAAGCTCTCTGGTGGACAGCCCGTTGGGGAGGAGCTTTTTAATGATTTCCGACATCAGGGGAGTGGCTACCGAAAAGGTGGTGGCTGTTCCTGCAAGGAGAGCAAAAACCGCCAGTAAATCAATCCCTCTTCCCGCCAGACCGTCGGTGTGCTTTCCTAAAATTGCTCTGCAGGCTTCCGAATATTTTTGCCTGCTTCTTTTCCGTACATGAAGCATAAAGCCGAAGGCCGCCGCCAGCACCAGATAAAATCCCCAGGGTATGGGTCCCCAGTGGAAAAGGGTGTAAATACTGCTCCAATCCGATAGCTTTCCCAGGGATTGGACATAGGGATCATTGGCATAGAGAATCCATTCTCCGAAGGAATAAAAGAGAATATCCGCTGCAAGTCCTGCGGTAAACATCATACTTCCCCAGGTAAAAAAGGAGTATTTCGGCTTTTCGTCGGGCTCTCCCAGAACAATATTGCCTAAGGGCGAAAAGGCGATATAAAAGGAGAGTAAGAAAATAAAAAGGCCGATTCCCAGATAGTAAACGGAAAACTCCCGCCCCAAAAAGCCTCGAATGGAGGATAATATCTGATTGGAATGTTCCGGAAACAGAAAAAATGCAAAGCACAGAAGAAGCAGAATACATAGGGGAATTCCGCTAATCCCGTAGTCTATAGAATTCTTCGCATTTTCTCTTCCGGGCTGCTTTCCCGAAGCCACTTTACTGTTTTTATTTTTGCTTTCTTCCCCAGTTTCTTTATCAGCTTCCTCTATAAATTCTTCCTTTGTTCCTTGTTCGATTTCTTCCATGAGTGCTTCCTCCATTTACTTCTTCTCCTTCTCCTCTAACAAGCGCTGGCTGTCTTCTCTTCGTACTTTTTGATAAGGCAAGCGTATAATCTTTTTATTTTCTCCTTCGTCTTCCGGACCTTTTTTTCCGGTAGCGAGACGATAGGCCAGCTGAAACAAGGCCTTGGCCTGACCTTGTTCATCATTATACACCGTTCCCATCAAATTTCCCTTTTTTACCGCCTCTAATCCCACGGTAGTACCGTCTATTCCGTAAATAAAAGGTCTTTTATCCTTAGGCAAACCGATTTTGTCATAGGCATCTAAAACCCCTAAGGCCATATCGTCATTGTTGGAAAGAATCAATTCAATCCGATCCTGAAACTCCGGATAAAATTGCATCATCTTACTCTGGGCTTCCGCCCGGCTCCAGTTGGCAATGGCGTAGGACAGCTTTTCCATGGGAATCCCCTGCTGCATCAAGGTATTTACAGAATACTCTGTCCGGACAATGGCATCCTGATGGCCGGCTTCTCCCTCAAACATCAAATATTGAATCACTCCGTCACCGTTTTTATCCACTCGGGGGGACAGAATCAGCGCTTTCTTCTCCGTGCCTTCCTCTGTGCTTGTCTGCGTGTCTTCCGAAGAAGCCTCTCGTTCCAGGATATCCAAATCCTCCCGACTTTTTTGCAGAACAAAGTCTTGAATTTCCTCGGCATTTCCGGCCTTATCTTGGCTCTTTTCGGAAGCTTCCTCCTCATCTTCCGGTGAGGCAAGAGGCACCTCCGGCGTAGGTTTTTCCGGTTCCTCGGAAAGAATATCCTCCGCCGCCATTTCTCCCTGCAAAATACCGGATTGCTTGGCATCCGCCCCGATGTAATACAACTGATTCCATTGGGCCAAATCTTCATCCACCAATTCTCTATTGAAGAAAATGATGGGAACATTCTTCTTTTTCGCCATATCGATAATTTCCGAAGGAGCGGTTCTGTCCACCAGATTTACACAGAGAACGTCACAGTCCTTCTCCAGCATTTCCTCCACCTGTTCGTTTTGCAGAGCCTGACTCCCTGCAGCATTGTAGCGAAACAGGCCTATTTCTACTCCTTCAGCCCTTTTTTTACTGATTTCCTTCTCAAAGGCCGTCATATATCCGGACAGAAAGGTATCGTAGTTGTCATAAATCGTAACGCCGATTTGAAGCTTTTTCTTTTCCCTTCTTTCTTCCTTCCTTTGACAGGCGGAAAGAAGGGGAAGCAAGCATAAAGACAGGGAAAGGCAGACCGCCATGCCTTTCCTTAAGCTGTTTCCTTGAAATCTTCCCAAGATTGTCAACTGTTCTTTTTCTTTCCTGCTGTAAGTCGCTTTGTCCGCCAATTTCATGCTTTTCTTCTACCCCTACACAGAGTTTTCCTTCAGGGGCACTCCTTCTCCATTTTTATGCCTTGCTGCTTTAGTTATTTCTTCAGATACTTCCTTGGATATTTCTTCAGATATTCTCTTGGATATTTCTTTAGATTTTTCTTTTAGTCCCCGGTGGGGAAGAGAATTCGTTCTATTTCCTCACTATACATATTTTCCCCGGTAACCATATAAAAATTCACCACTCTATCCTCTGTTGTATTTCGCTTTTTAGAAAGCTTATACCACAGGTCCTCCATAGCATAATAGGCCATGGTGTATTGATCAATCACGGCCAGACAACGGATAATTCCCGTGTCCAAGGCATAAACCACCTCCCGGGAATTTCCTACGCCGTAAAGCTCCACATAACGTCTGCCGGTTTCCTTTAAATAGCGGGATGCCATTTCCAGACTGTCATTTTCCAAAGCCA
>CAUUUY010000203.1:0-3891 GCA_963548305.1 uncultured Oribacterium sp. | reverse complement strand
GATATGATGAGCATGGCGGACATGCTGCCTTACATGGAGGATAAGCAGGGCTTTGAAGAAATTCTGGATACCCTGGATGTACCCGCAGTCAGCATTAAAAATGCCATTTGTACCGGGAAAATCAAAAGAAAGGAAAGTCTTTTAAAGGAAGAGATCCTTAGAATCCGGCAGTTTTCGGAGAAGGAGCTTAAGGCGACTCTTCCGGGTCCTTACCTAATGACCCGTTCCATGTGGCTTCCGGCCCTTTCGTCCAAGGTCTATGACAGCAAAGAAGAGCTGGGGAAAGATGTTGTTTCTCTTTTAAAAGAAGAAATTGAAGAGCTTAGACAAATGGGGGTATCGGTGATTCAGCTGGACGAGCCGGTGCTTACAGAGGTAGTCTTTAGCAAGGGGAAAACCAGATCCTTTATGTGTGCCGCCTTGTCAGAGAAGAAAGATCCTACAGAGGAATTGGAATTTGCCACTTCTTTGTTGAAAGAAGTGGTGGATTTTATGAAGGAAAAGGAACTTTGCAGCGTTCTTCATGTTTGCAGAGGGAACTGGAGTAAGAATGAGGGAATTCTTTTAACAGGCTCCTACACACCTTTGGTTCCTTTATTTGCCAAGGTACTTCCTTCGGTTTTGGCCCTGGAATACTCCACTAAGAGGGCGGGAGACTTATCTTCCCTTTTGGAAAATGCTGCAATTCGGGAAAATTGTATTTTGGGATTAGGAGTGATTAATCCAAGAATTGATTTGGTAGAATCCGGGGAAAGCATAGTACAACGGGCGGAGGAGGCATTGCAATATCTGCCCAAGGAAAGATTATGGCTAAATCCGGACTGTGGCTTTGCTACCTTTGCCAATCGTCCTGTAAATGAATTTCCCTGTATTGAGGCCAAATTAAAGGAGTTGCACAGAGCTCAGGAATTTTTACGGAAAAAGTATTAGGAGGAAGCTTGTGGAAAGCCATGAATATGAAATGTATCATCAGGACTTACGCTATCGCGGCATTGTAAGGCAGGATGGTCAGGTTCAGGTTTATATGCAAAACTATTGTATAGATTCTTCTAAGGAAATGGAGTTTGACAGCAAAAAAGATACGGATACCTCTGTGAACCTTTTCTGTGCAGGCCTGCTTTCCGGAATTCTTCATGGTATTTGCAGTTTTATGAAGAAGGATGGGAATCCTCTGGAGGATGTGGAAGCAAAGGCGAGGGTGGTTTTAGACCACCCTCTATCCTACTTAGGGGTAAAAGGATACGAAGAAAGCCCGAGAATCTCTAAAATTACCATTGACCTGTATTTCTATAGCTTTTTGGAAGAGGAAGAGACAATAGAACGGTGTAAGGAAGCTTTGAAAAAGAATATTTTATATCAGACAATTCTTCAGGCGATAGAGATAGAGCTTCGTTACCATAGTTCTCTTTAAAGAAAGTTCCATGATGGTGTTACGATTTTTGCCATGGCCAGGGGAATGTGATTTTTGCCATAATTCCGTTATTACGATTTTTTACAAAACTTGTGCAGTTTAGGCCTCTATGTTAAAATGGCAAAGGAAAAGGAGGTCTATTTCCATGAGTGATTATAGAGAGAAGAAGAATGCCCGCCTGCTAATGGCGATACACGGTTTACAGGCTGAGCCTAATCAGCAGTGGGAAGACCGTCTGATGGATGCGTTGAATCATCATACAGAATTTTATGTTCCTATGCGAACTGTTGGAGAGGGACAGGAAAGAAAGCCTGCTTTTGCCGTAGTAGAGGATAAGGATCACAATCATTTTTATGTTTTGTTTACTTCACAAGAAAAGGCAAAGCATTGGACTAAGGGACTGGAAACCCATGCCGTTTTAAGCTTCCACCAGGTAGCTTCCATGGCTTTGGGGGATCCCCGAATCTCCGGCTTTGTGATTAATATGAATACCGAAAACTTTATCCTGTGGCGTCAGTTTATCGTAAATTGCTTCCACCAGAATCAAGCGCATTTGATGGGACAGGATCCGGTGCAGGTTTCCGATGCTATTGAGTTTTCCGATCCGGTGGGAGACACCAAGGAATTGGAAGAGGCTCTGGCAGAGTATATGCGGGATGACCAGAATGTTATGGCTGCATACTTGGTGGGAGCTCGTCAAAATGATAAGGAGTTTAATGTTTGCATCGTTAGTCATGTAGGCAGTATTCAGCCAAGCTTCTCCAACATTTCCGTATTGGGAAGAGATTTTGGCGGAAATACGCCTCTGGCGGTAATGTCTTATCAGAATAAGAAGGCGGAAGACGCTGTAAAGGATAGAATGCCTTTCTACAGAAGACCCTTCGTGTTATAAGCCGGGAAAAGATCCTATATATGATAGAGGATAGAGGAGAAGCAGATATAAAAGTATTCTTGAATATAAGTATTCTGTAATATATAGGGTTATCAGACAAAACAGAATAAACATCAGAAATAGAAGAAAAACCAATCAGGAGTCCGTTTTTTCGGACTCTTTTTTTGTTAGCATAAAGCTGTATTAGATAAAACGAATAAAATAGAACAAAAATAAAAACAAACATTTATTCGAGAATATCTATTTACAAAACAAATGTACTGTTTTATAATATGGAAAAGCTAATCCGAAAGGAAGCAAGGAGGAGAAAATGATGAAGATTACGTTAAAAACTTTTGAGATATTTGTTGCTTGTATGCTGGGATTCGGTCTGGTGGGGATGCTGTCTATCCTTCCTCAGGTAAGGTGGATGGCGTATTTTGCCGTTGTAGCTTCTCTGTTCTTTTTATGGCAGATTGAGGAAGAAAAGAAGAGAAGAAAGAAAAAAGTACAGTTCTATAAGAAGATGGGAAAGATTATTGCCCGTAGGCTCCATGAAAGCGCCTAGATGGATGGGGCAGATATAAGCTTAGCCTTTGAATAATGCATGATACTTTGCTTTAAATAAGTAAGCATGAGAAATATCGAAATGTATATAGAGATTTTTTAAAGCGGAAAAGCTCTTGGAAGGTCTGTGATAAAAGAAAAAAGTTGCTCGATTGAGCAACTTTTTTTGAACTCTTATTCATAATGACTGCCCTGCGATACGCAAGACATCTTGATTATTCAGCTGCGATTGCTCCGGTTGGGCATGGCTCTTCGCAAGCGCCACAATCGATGCAAGTATCCGGATCTACAACATACTTTGTTGGGCCCTCAGAAATTGCCTCTACTGGACATACTGCTGCACATGCTCCACAGCTTACGCACTCATCACTAACTACGTGTGCCATAATGGTTCCTCCTTTTTAATGATAAATAGACTAAGTATAACTTCACCTCCCAGTAAAGTCCCCTATATTCTAAAACATTTGCGGAATATTGACAAGAATTTCTCAGAATTCCCTTGTTCAAAATAAAAACCAGCGGAAAGTACCTGTACTACTTTGCAATGTTCTTAATATCTATCTCGCTTCTTTTTATTCGTATGTTTTAAAAATATAGTAAGGAGATTTAGATAATATTCTATAAAGCTGAAAAGAGAATCTGTATTTCTTAGAGTGAGTGATAGACTCTGCTATTCGTTTCCTCGTTCTTGTTGGATTGGAGCTATCTCTGAATGATGATCTGCCTGAAAGCTATGACAAAGCATCCTTTGATTCTAAGGTATATCTGCTTATGAACCATTTTGTGGATATGGCAGTTCAGGGATATGGGTGGATCGGGGTTGCATAGTCCTTGGCAGAGATGATGTGATGAGAATTGTTGAAACTGAGTAATAAAAAGACATGGTAAGGACAAAGAAGAAGTTTTAGTACATTTGAGAATCCTTTCGCAAGATATATAAAATGCGACACATTGTGTAGCAAATTAATAGAGGTGAAAACATGCAAAAGCAGCCATTTTTAGAACATACCGAGGAGATTTACTACCATTGACCCTTTGCACC
>CAUUUY010000202.1:0-3902 GCA_963548305.1 uncultured Oribacterium sp. | reverse complement strand
CTAAACATATTTCTCATACCGGCACTGTTCGATGACTTCTTTTCCTAAAAGTGTAATGGCTTTTTGGGGACAGGAACTTATGCAACGATAACACATGGTGCATTTTTCCAGATTGACGGCTTTGCCGTTTTGTATACGTAAATTTCCCATGGGGCAGATGGAGGCACATAATCCGCATCCGGTGCAGTCATCACTAATTTTCAGTTTCTTACTATACCCTGTGGTTTTATGGTAAAACCATAATCTTTGTCCGAATAAGCCTGCGAGATGAGCCGGAAAGCTTAAGCCTTCTTGCGGATATTTACCGGCTTGTTTAATCGCGCTTGTGGCCTTTTTGATTTTGCTATCCGCTTCATGGATGATTCTTCGGTTTTCTTCTAAAGACTTTTTCAGTAATTTACTGTCACAAACGGCATCCGGCATACGAATCTGCATACCGCCAAGGATAATTGCACCATATTTTTTTAAAACTCTGGCGAGACACCCTGTTCCGTCACCGGAGAATGCCCCCATAGTGGTGATTAAAAATATCTTTTTCCCTTTCCAGACATCCTTATGCCGAATGACAAAATCTCTTACCATAAATGGCACATTGGAAAATTGTGTCGGATAGGCGAGGACAATCTCCTCGTTCTTTCGAATAGCATCTATCGATTTTTTCTCTTCAATGGGAATGCACCTTGCATCGGAATCCAGTGCAGTAAGAAATTTTTGGATGCAGTGCTTTGTATTTCCCGTACCACTTAAAAATACCCCTACCATTTATACTCCTCGTATTATTGCTTGAGCCGAAAATCTGTTTCACTTTGTTCCCTATACATGAATGGAGTTGGAAATCAATTCTGCTTTCTCCCTTATACAGTAATGGAGTCAAGAATCTGCTCTACTTCCGCTTCAAGATGATCCATGTCTACAGCCCCTTTCATGGTCACGATGGAAGACAGACCATGCACCAAGGACCAGAGCGCAATAACTTTTGCATGAAGAGAAGTACTATCCCAATTCTCGGATTTTTCTTTCCATGCTTTTTCTGCGATATTTTTGAATAATACAAATGGCGGATAATTCTCTATATCTATATTTTCTATAGAAAACAAGAACCGGTAATATAGAGGATTTTCATAAAAAAAGAGGACGTAACTTTTTCCCAGATTGAAAAGAATTCTTGAATGGTCAGAACAATCTTCCGTGGCATTCACCAATGTCGAATAAAATCGATGATTCACATAATTACGGACTTCAGACAGAAAAGCCTCCTTGTTTTTAAAATGGGCATAGGGCGCGCCTGGACTGACGCCTGTAGAATCTGCCAGTTTACGCATGGAAAGGGCTTCCAAACCATATCGATTGATATAGGCCAGGCCTTTTTCTACTAATTCTTCTTTTAAATTCCCATGATGGTATGTATCGGCTTTCAAAGCACACTCCTTTTTTGTTTTAATCTATACACTGATTAGATGATAGCACTCAATCTAAACGATGTAAAGATGAAAAATAGAGGACAAGATAGAATCCAGCCTGTCCTGCCAGCCATTTTTTTGATAAAATCTATCCGAAGTAATTTTCCTGTTGTAAATGCTGTATGGAGGAAAAGAAATGGACTATAGAACAGAACACGATTCCATGGGGGAAGTGCAGGTTCCGGTGGAGAAATACTGGGGGGCACAAACTCAGAGAAGCTTTGAGAATTTTAAAATAGGGACGGAGAAGATGCCCGCTGAGATTGTTCGTGCCTTTGCCATTTTAAAAAAGGCGGCTGCAATCGCCAATAATCGCCTTGGTAAACTGGATGAAAGACGAAAAACTTTGATTTCCGGTGTATGTGATGAGATTTTAGAGGGAAAACTCAATGAGCATTTCCCCCTTGTGGTATGGCAGACCGGAAGCGGAACCCAGTCCAACATGAATGTGAACGAAGTCATTGCCAATCGGGGAAATGAAGTGGCAGGAGAAAAACTTTTGCATCCCAATGACCATGCTAATATGTCCCAAAGCTCCAACGATACCTTCCCAACAGCCATGCATATTGCAGCAGCCTTGGAAATCGAGGAGAGACTTTTTCCCAGTTTGGATACCCTCATTCAGTCTTTTGAAAGACTTATGCAGGAAAATGAAGGCATTGTAAAAACCGGTCGGACTCACTTACAGGACGCCACCCCGATTAGCTTTTCTCAGGAAATCAGCGGTTGGAAAAATATGCTGGAAAAATCGAAGGAGATGTTGCAATTAAGCCTTCCCGGACTTCGGGAACTGGCTCTTGGGGGAACCGCGGTGGGAACGGGACTGAATGCCCCTAAAGGCTTCGATTTGGAGGTGGCAAAAGCGGTTTCTGAACTTACGAAGAAGGATTTTAAAACCGCAAGCAATAAATTTCATTCTCTTACGGCGAAGGATGAGCTTGTTTTTGCTCACGGTGCATTGAAAGCCCTGGCTGCGAATCTTATGAAAATAGCCAATGACATCAGATGGCTGGGCAGCGGCCCAAGATGCGGTCTTGGAGAAATTTTCCTTCCGGAAAATGAGCCGGGAAGCTCCATTATGCCGGGGAAGGTCAATCCCACTCAATGCGAGGCGCTTACTATGGTTTCCGTTCAAGTCATGTCCAATGATGTGGCGGTAGGCATGGCGGCTTCTCAAGGGAATTTTGAGCTAAATGTATATATGCCGGTGTGCATCTACAATTTTTTGCAGTCTGTGCGCCTACTTTCCGATGCCATGCTGTCCTTTAATCGGAACTGTGTTGTAGGCATCAAGGCGAATAAAGAGAAAATGCAGGAAAATCTACATCGTTCTCTAATGCTTGTAACCTGTTTGAATCCCTACATTGGCTATGAAAATGCGGCGAAGACAGCGAAAAAGGCCTTTCAGGAAAATATTTCTCTGAAAGAAGCCTGCCTACAGCTTGGCTTCTTGACGGAAGAGAAATTCGATGAAGTATTTCAACCGGAAAAAATGATATAAGAAAATAGAATAAAAGTACTCATCAAAGAAGAAGTGAAACAAGAAGAAAAGGTATTAAGAAGAAACGGTATAAGAAGTGAAACAAAAAGAAGTGCTAAAAGAAAAGCGGGATAAGAAGAGCTGATATAAAGTATGGAGGAAGAAAAATGGACTATGCGAAGGAATCATTGAAACTGCATTATGAATTAAAGGGAAAGCTGGAGATTACACCGAGAGCCAAGGTGGATAGCAAAGAAGCCCTAAGCCTTGCTTATACCCCGGGAGTTGCGGAACCCTGCCTAGTGATACAGAAAGATGTGGAGAAAAGCTATGAGCTGACCAGACGTTGGAACACGGTGGCGGTGGTAACGGACGGAACTGCGGTGTTAGGCTTGGGAGACATAGGCCCCGAAGCCGGTATGCCGGTTATGGAAGGAAAATGTGTGCTGTTTAAGGCCTTCGGAGATGTGGATGCCATTCCGCTCTGCGTAAGAACGAAGGATGTGGAAGAAATCGTGAAGACGGTGAGTCTCCTTGCAGGAAGCTTTGGGGGAGTGAATTTGGAAGACATTTCCGCACCCCGTTGTTTTGAAATTGAAAAGAGACTCAAGGAAATTTGTGATATTCCCATTTTCCATGATGACCAGCATGGTACTGCGGTGGTAACTCTGGCAGGCCTGATCAATGCCTTAAAGCTTACCGGGAAAAAAATCGAAGAAGTAAAGATTGTGACCTCCGGAGCAGGAGCGGCAGGCATTGCCATTATCAAACTGCTCTTAAGCATGGGAGCTAAACATGTGATTATGACGGACAGGGAAGGTGCTATTTATAAGGGGAGAGAGAACTTAAATCCCATTAAGATGGAAATGGCAGAGATTACCAACCTCTCCATGGAAAAGGGAAGTCTTTCTGATGTTATCAAAAATGCGGATGTCTTTATCGGTGTTTCCGCACCGGGAACC
>CAUUUY010000201.1:0-3912 GCA_963548305.1 uncultured Oribacterium sp. | reverse complement strand
CGCATGGCAATGCTGACTTTTTCCAAAAGATTTCCCATCAAAGGGGTAATTACCGATAAATTTCCTTTTTTCAGAAAATACAGAAATTTTTCAACATCCGGATGCTCTTCTTTAGGAATGGCATTTACGTTCAGGGCTTCATAAACAGCTTTTGTAGACAGGGAAAATACCGGTTTTGCCAAGAGAAGAATACAAGCCGGTAAGTTGGGAAGGGGCGTAAGAATTTCTCCTATACCCTCCGAAAGATAACAGCCCCTGTGTAAGCAGAAGGGAACATCTGCCCCCAGCTTCACGCCTCTTTTCTCCAGATCCTCTGTACTAAGACCCAGAGCATATACCCGATTCATTAAATGCAGTACGGCGGCGGCATCTGTGGAGCCTCCCGCCATTCCCCCGGAAACCGGAATACGTTTTTCCAAGTGAAAGGATAAGCCTTCCCGGATGGAGAATTCGTCAGCCAAAAGCTTTGCAGCCTTTACCATCAGATTATCCTCTCCCCTGGGGAGAAAGTCCAAATTACTGCTTAAGCGAATGCCGGGAGTCTTCTCCCTTTTCAGAGAAATTTCATCGCAAAGCTTCACGGTATGCATGACCATGCACACATCATGATAGCCATCCGGTCTTTTTCTTCGCACATCCAGGGAAAGATTAATCTTTCCGTAAGCCTGAATTCGCTGTTCTTCCATGCTTCTTCCTTCTTAAAAAAATCCTGTATACAAACGCCACTTTATTGTAAAGGTTAAATTGCATTTTTGCAAGTGCAATCCTTTGTGTTACTAAAGTAGATAAAAATAAAAAACTTCTTGACAGGGTGACAAGCTGTCACTATACTGAGTCGGTACAACCGGTGACAAGCTGTCACTATACTGAGTCGGTGCAACTGGTGACAACTTGTCACTACACCGGAGACACCAATAGTGATGTCACCACACAGGAGATACAAACAGTGATGATTCGTCACTATCATCTACTTTGGCGGAGGAGGGGGCATGCCCACACAGAGATTTCTAAAATTGGAAGAAGAGAAGAAAAGACGGATTTTGGAAGCGGCAAAAAAAGAATTTTCTTCCTATGATTATGACAAAGTGTCCATTAATCGGATTATTCAAGAAAGTGATATTTCCAGAGGGGCTTTTTATACCTACTTCTTGGATAAGGATGATTTACTGGTGCACCTCTTTGAAGCGGAAGAGGATAAGGCGGTGCGGTATTTCATGGAAATCATGCAGCGAAATCAAGGGGATTTTTTTCAAAGTATTCAGGAATGGGTCATCGAAATCGTGAAGGTTCGAAAAAAACAGATTGTGCAGGACAGCTTTGCCATGTTTTATCGCTCCGGATTTTTAAAAAATCTTTCTTTAGCCAGTATGAGAAGTCACATGGATCAGGGAAGACGGGATAACATAGATGTGGTCTTAGAGGCGATACCCAAAGATTATTTTCCGAAGACACTATCGGAGGAGGAAAAGGGCATCGGGATTCAAACCGCATTTTCACTGGCTTCCCTCAGCCTTTTACAGGCCTTTTCCATAGAAGGGCGAAAAGAGGGATCGCCGGAGGAGGATACTAAAGAACGGGAAGTTTTTCTGCAAAAGATTCTTTATGTGTTTCAAAAGCAGATTCAGCTCTTGGAGAAAGCGTTAGGAGGAATAGAGTAGAGATGAAAAAAGGGGTAAAAATTGTAATTGTGTTGCTTATCCTTTTAGGAGTGGCATTTTTGGTAGGAAGGCGTGTATTAAAGCCTAAAGAGGAAGTGGAACATACGCAGCTTCCTGTGGCTACCGGAATTTCCGTGGAAAAGGGTGACCTGTCCATCGAGGAATCTTTGGTGGGGACCATTGAAGCCAGTGAGCAGTATGCTTTGGCTTCCAAGGTTTCCGGAGAGGTTTTGGAAATCTATGCGGAAAATGGTGCAGAGCTGAAAAAAGGGGATAAGATTGCCCGTTTAGACAATCAAAAGCAGATTGATGCGGCAAAATATACTTTGGAGCAGGCAGAGGCCCAGGCGAAGGCGGCAAGCGACGCCAGAAACCGTTTGGCAAGCCTCCAAGCCTCCGGAGATATTTCCGCCCAGGATTTTGAAGCGGCGGATGCTCAGGCGAAGGCTGCGGAAGCCCAGGTAAAGGCGGCAAAGCTGAACTATGATACCCAGGTGGAGTTTGCCACCATTACCGCTCCTGCAGACGGGGTTTTGCAAAACAGCATTTTGGTGAAGGATGCCATGATTCCCCAGGGCACCCAGATAGCCAGTCTTATGGGGAAGGGAAAACAGCAGCTTGTCTTTTCCGTAACAGAGGAACTGATGAAGAACCTGTCTTTAGGCCAGGAAGTGAAGGTGGAGAAGGGACAGGAACAATATACCGGCTCCATTACCGAGATTTCCGGGGTGATGAATGCCCAGACCGGGCTTTTCACCGTGAAGGCTAATTTAGAGAATTCCTCTCTTCCTGAGGGAAGCCGGGTGAAATTAACCGTAACCAAGGATAGCAGAACCGGGGTAAATCTTCTTCCTCTATCCGTGATTTACTATGACAACGGCTCTCCCTATGTTTACCTTTTGGAAAAGGGAGAGGGGGAGAACGGAACCATCAAAAAGCAGTTCATAGAGCTTGGCCTGCAGGGAGAAGAAAAGGTGGAGATACTTTCCGGTCTTTCGGAGAAGGATTTAGTTGTCAGCTCCTGGAATAACGAGATGTATGACGGTGCAAAGGTAAGACTGAACAGCTCGGAAACAGAGGCTTCTTCTGATGAAAAGACGGCAGGAGAAACAGATAACAGTACTGCGGCAGTTAGTTCTGCCGCTACGGAAACCGGAAAGGAGGGCTAAGGATGCTTTCCATGACGAAATTCGTCTTAAGACGACCGGTTACCACCTTTCTTGTGGTAATCACCCTTATTTTCTTTGGTTTCGTTACATTCACCACCATGAAAATGGAGCTGCTCCCCAATATGAACTTCCCCTACCTTATCGTGACCACCACCTATCCCGGAGCCTCTCCGGAGGATGTGGACGAGCTGGTAACCAAGCCCGTTGAGGAGGAAGTTTCCCTGCTTTCCGACGTGAAGCAGGTCAGATCTCAGTCCAATGAGAACTTTTCCATGGTTATTGTTCGTTACAATTACGGTACGAACATGAGCAAGGCCTATGACAGCCTGAAGAAAAAGATGGATGCCATCAAATCCTCTCTGCCGGAGGACGCCAAGGATATCAGCATAATGGAAGTGGACATTAATGCCAGACCGGGTATGGTTCTCTCCATCAACAATAAAAATGAGAGTCAGCTTTATAATTATGTAGAAAACAATATTAGGCCGGAGTTTGAAAAATTATCCACCGTGGCTTCCCTTTCTCTTTCCGGAGGACAGGAAAGCTATGTAAGAGTGGAGCTTTCCCCGGAAAAACTGCAACAGTATCATTTGACCATGGAACAGGTGGTGGGAATGATGCAGGCTGCAAAGTTTACCTATCCTGCAGGAAGTACGAAGGTGGGAGACCAGGAATTATCCATCAGTACCTCCCAGGACTATTCCACCATTGAGGAATTGCGAAAGCTCCCCATTACCACCGGAACGGGAAATACTCTGACTCTTTCGGATTTGGCTACAGTGGGTTCCGCCCTGTCGGATAAAAGCAGTATAGGACGATATAACGGCGAAGAGACCATTACTTTAAGCTTAAATAAGTTGCAGAGTAAGTCGGACATTGCCATGAGTAAGGATGTGAATGCCTTAATCAAAAAGCTGGAAGGGAAGAATCCCAATCTGGAAATTCACGTGATTTCCGATTCTGCGGACAGCATCAAGAGCTCCCTGTCCAGCGTATTTCAGACCATGATTATGGCTATCGTGATTTCCATGCTGATTATCTTCCTTTTCTTTGGAGATATTAAGGCTTCCCTTATCGTAGGTTCT
>CAUUUY010000200.1:0-4002 GCA_963548305.1 uncultured Oribacterium sp. | reverse complement strand
CCTCTCTTAAGGGGATTTCCGCAAAAACGGGAGAGCTTGCCAAAAGGGAAAATAAGCTAAGTACCCCTAAAGCTTTTCTACCGTTATTTTCTAAAGCTTTCAAAATCCTTTTCGAAAATGCTTTAGTTTTTGTATAAAACTTTTGCATATTTGCTCCTTTCTAATGCAAATGGATAAGAGCATTCTTATATCCAGCTTATATATCGGCCAGTTTACTAAGTATATTAGAAAATTCAATGGATGGAAAAAATATTAAGGAATACTCCTGTCTTTCTTTCCTATCCGACAAAAAGTAGAAAAAATTCTTGACGCTTGAGAGGAAATGTTTATACTATAAACAAGACACAGATTTAAGACATTGATTAATAAGTCTTTAAACAGCTTAAAGGAGGAAGTTCATGATGAGTGGAACGAAGAAAAAGAGCGGAGCACTACTTGGAGCAGCCTTTTTGATGGCAACTTCTGCCATCGGGCCGGGCTTTTTAACTCAGACGGCAAAATTCACCGGGGATTTTCAGGCGAGTTTTGCTTTTGTTATTTTAGCCTCGGTTATTTTGGCGGCGATTGCTCAGCTGAATATCTGGCGTGTGCTTTGCATCAGCGGCATGCGGGGGCAGGATGTGGGGAATCGTATTCTTCCGGGACTAGGGTACTTTGTTTCCTTTTTGATTGTTTTGGGCGGTTTGGTTTTTAATATTGGTAATGTTGGAGGAGGAGCCTTAGGCTTACAAACCACTTTGGGAATTCCCACTAAGGCGGGATATTTCTTGGCAGGCGGTTTGGCAATTCTGGTTTTCTTGTCCAAAAATGCCAAGGGAATCATGGACTATCTGGTGAAAATTCTTGGGGCAATTATGATTCTTGTAATCTTAGTGGTGATCTTTATGGTAAAGCCTCCCATTGCCTCCGGCCTTAAAAACAGTATTCTTCCGGAAGCAAGCATCGTAAGTTTATTTCCTGCCATCCTTACTCTTTTGGGGGGGACGGTTGGAGGATATATTACCTTTGCAGGGGCGCACCGTTTGATTGATGCCGGCGTTACCGGAGAAGATAAATTGAAGGACATTCATTATTCCGCAGTTATGGGAATGTTTGTTGCCACCTTGGTTCGTGTCCTTTTATTCTTTGCCGTATTGGGGGTTGTGGCGAAGGGTGTCAGCTTGGATGCGAAAAACCCGGCAGCGGATGCCTTTCTTCAGGGAGCTGGCGTAATAGGACAGAGAATTTCCGGATTGGTACTCTGTTGTGCGGCTATTACCTCCATCGTTGGTGCGGCATACACCTCTGTCAGCTTCTTAAAGACATTGTTTCCTGCAGTGGCTAAGAGAGAAAATCTTTTTATCATTGGATTTATCCTCCTTTCCACATTGGTAATGGCAGGCCTTGGAAGTCCGGCAAAGCTTCTGGTTTTGGCGGGTTCTCTGAACGGTTTAATCTTACCGGTGAGCTTGGGAATTTGCCTTGTGGCTTCTCAGAATAAGAAGATTATGGGAGAAAATTATAAGCATCCGAAAATTCTGCTTTTCTTAGGGATTATCGTGGTAGTATTATCTGCTTATGTAGGATTAACTTCCTTGACAAAGTTATCCACTCTCTTTGCCGCATAAAATCTATGCATGAAAGCTTAGAGCAAATAGATTTTTAAAGAACGGGATTTTTAAACAGAGACTGTTTTCGGAGAAAGGAAAACTATGGAAAAGATACGAGTGCTTACTGCAGGAGACTCTGCTTTACTGATTCAGTTTGAGCAAAGAATCGGAGAGGATGTGAACCGCAGAATCAGCGCTACCGTAAAGCTATTGAAAATGCAACAAATTGAGGGAATTGTGGACATGATTCCCGCCTATGCCTCACTGCTTGTACAATACAATCCATTGGTCATTCGTTACGAGGAAATCTACAAAAGAGTTTCCGCCATTGTAAAGATGGATACCAAGGTGGAAAGCATGGAGAAGAAGGTTTGGGAGATTCCTGTATTGTACGGGGGAGAGTTGGGACCGGATTTCTCCTATGTGGCGGAGCATGCCGGAATCAGTGGAGAGGAACTGATACGCCTCCATAGTGAGAAGGATTACCTGGTGTATATGCTGGGATTTTTACCGGGCTTTACCTATCTTGGAGGGCTGGAGGAAAAACTTCATACCCCAAGACTGGAAAACCCCAGAGTGAAGATTCCGGCAGGTTCTGTAGGAATCGGAGGTTCTCAGACCGGTGTTTATCCTGTGGACTCTCCGGGAGGCTGGCAGCTTATCGGAAGAACGCCGGTGAAGATGTACGATCCGGAAAAGCAGGATCCTATCTTGGTACAGGCCGGAGAATATATCCATTTTTATCCGATTACGGATTCTGAATATGCAAGGATTTCCGAAGCGGTAGATGCAGGAAACTATAGCGTACAGTGGCATAAGGAGGGCTGATATGGGATTTCGAGTAATTAAGGGAGGCCTTCTTACTACGGTTCAGGATCTAGGTCGTACAGGCTATCAGGCTCAGGGCTTTAATGTGAACGGTGTCATGGATCGAAGAGCCTTTCGTATCGCAAACCTGCTTTTGGATAACCCGGAAAATGAGGCAGTGCTGGAGTGTACCCTGATTGGTCCCACCTTGGAGTTTACCGCTCCTATGATTATCTCTATTACAGGAGGAGATTTTCGGCCGGAATTAAATGATGAAGCGATTCCCATGTATACTGCCATTTATGTGGCAAAGGGGGATGTGCTGAAGATAGGTTCCGCAAGAACCGGAAGGACTTGCTATATCGCCTTTTCCAACTACTTAAAGGTTCCGGTGATTATGGGTTCCCGTTCCACCAATCTAAAGTGTCAGATTGGGGGATTTAAGGGAAGAAAATTAGAGGATGGAGATTATCTGGATACCAGAATTAATCGAAGAATTTATCTCCCCAGCTTTCTGTCCAGAACCCTTCCCTTAAAGGAATATGAGGAGTCTAAGGTGAAGATTCGAGTCATTCCCGGACCGGAGGAAGAAGTATTTTCCAAAAGAGGGATGAACACCTTCTACGAAAGTGAATATACGGTGGGAAGCGAATTTGATCGTATGGGTCTTCGTTTGGACGGGGCATATATTGAAAGCAAGAAGGGATCGGATATTATTTCTGACGGCATTGCCCTAGGCTCTATCCAGGTACCTTCCCATGGAAAGCCCATTGTGCTTTTGGCGGATAGGCAAACCACCGGAGGCTACGGAAAGATTGCTACAGTAGCAACAGTAGACTTACCAAAGCTGGTACAAAGAAGAATGGATGATAAGATTCGTTTTGAAAAGATAAGTGTAAAGGAAGCCCAGAGACTGCTTTGGGAAGAAGAGAAAGAGTTACAGGAAATGCGAAAACTGATTCATAGACCCTGTAAAGAGGTTTTAGATTGTCGTTTGGCGGCAAAACGCTTATCCAAGTTGTTTGAGAAATAGGAGAGGAGAGAAAATGGATTTAGAAAAGGTAGAGGGTTTGGTGAGAATTTTGGAGAATTCCTCCTTAAATACCATGTCCATTAAAGATGGTGATTTTAAGATTGTTATGAGTAAATTAGACCATCCTCCTGTGGTTTCTCAAGGAGGAGCAACTCCGATTGCTTATGAATCCCGTACTCTTGAAAAGCAGGAGAGTTCGGAAGAGGAGACAGAGGTGCATATCACCAGCCCTATCGTGGGAACCTTTTATTCCGCATCGGGACCGGATATTCCTGCTTTCGTTACAGTAGGAGACACGGTAAAGGCGGGGGATACGGTTTGTATTCTGGAAGCCATGAAAATGATGAACGAAATCACGGCGGACTTTGACTGCGAAATCGAGGCGGTACTGGTTTCCAATGAGCAGAAGGTGGAGTATGGACAGCCTTTGTTCCGTGTGCGTAAGCTGTAAAGGAGGCGGAAGTGTTTAAGCGAGTCTTAGTAGCCAACCGGGGAGAAATTGCCGTTCGGGTAATTCGGGCTCTTCGGGGCATGGGTATCCCCTCCGTGGCGGTATATTCCAAAGAAGACCAG
>CAUUUY010000199.1:0-4014 GCA_963548305.1 uncultured Oribacterium sp. | reverse complement strand
GAGATGGAAAAGCTTGGTACGAAGCCCTTTCTCTGGCAGGCCTTTATCTTGAAGGAAGAAAAGGATATAGAACGGGCAAATGCCTCCCCGGCGGACCTGATTCTTCTGGACGGAGGCAAGGGGGAAGGAAAAGAGGCGGAGGCAGGGCTTTTACAAAAGATTCAGCGTCCCTATATTCTGGCAGGAGGACTTTCTCCGGAAAATGTAATAGAGAAAATCAAAGCATTTTCCCCCTATGGACTGGATGTCAGCTCCGGAATCGAGGAACAGGGAGAAGAGGGAAGCCGGAAAAGCCCGGAGAAAATGCAGAGTTTTATTCGTTTAGTAAGAGAATATGAGAAGCAGACTTTGTGAAGCAAAGGAAGCAAAGCAACTAAAGTCAGATAAATATGCAGTTAATGAAATAAAAGATAAATCTAGAAAGGAGTAGTATGGCAGAGAAAATCGGACGTTTTGGGATTCACGGAGGACAGTACATTCCGGAAACCCTGATGCAGGCAATAGAGGAATTGGACAAGGCCTATACAGAGGCAAAGGCGGATCCGGAATTTCAGAAGGAGTTAAGCCGTTACTTAAATGACTACGCAGGACGTCCCTCCCGTCTGTATTATGCGGAAAAGATGACGAAAGATCTTGGAGGCGCTAAGATTTACTTAAAGAGAGAGGACTTAAACCATACCGGAGCCCACAAAATCAACAATGTTTTGGGACAGGCCTTGCTGGCAAAGCGTATGGGAAAGACCAGACTGATTGCGGAAACCGGAGCAGGACAGCACGGTGTGGCAACGGCAACGGCAGCAGCCCTTTTCGGCATGGAATGTGTGGTCTTCATGGGGCAGGAGGACATTGAGCGTCAGGCCTTAAATGTTTACAAGATGCGTCTTTTGGGAGCGGAGGTGGTTTCCGTAAAGACCGGAACTGCTACCTTAAAGGATGCGGTGTCTGAGGCCATGAGAGAGTGGACGAAGAGAATTTCCGATACCCATTATTGCCTCGGTTCCGTTATGGGCCCCCACCCCTTCCCCACCATGGTAAGGGATTTTCAGGCGGTGATTTCCAAGGAGATTCGGGAAGAAATTCTGGAAAGAGAAGGAAAGCTTCCTGCGGCAGTATTGGCCTGCGTGGGAGGCGGCTCCAATGCCATCGGTACCTTCTACCATTTTATTCCGGATGAGGAGGTAGAGCTGATTGGCTGTGAGGCAGCAGGACGAGGGGTGGATACGGAGGAAACTGCGGCCACCATTGCAGTAGGAAAGCTGGGCATTTTCCACGGCATGAAGTCCTACTTCTGTCAGGATGAGTTCGGACAGATTGCCCCGGTATACTCCATTTCCGCAGGACTGGATTATCCGGGAATCGGACCGGAGCACGCAGCACTCCATGACAGCGGACGGGCAAAGTATGTGCCGGTAACGGATTTGGAGGCTGTAGAGGCCTTTGAGTATCTTTCGAAAATGGAGGGAATCATCCCGGCCATTGAATCCGCCCATGCCATTTCCTACGGCATGAAGGTGGCGAAGGAGAAGAGTAAGGAGGAAAGCATTGTCATCTGCATCTCCGGAAGAGGAGATAAGGACTGCGTTTCCGTAGCGCGTTTCAGAGGGGAGGACCTGGTAGAATGAGAAGCATAAAAGAAGCATTTGCAAAGGGAAAGGCATTTATTCCTTTCATCACCTGTGGGGATCCGGATTTGGAGAGCACCAAGAGAATGGTGAAGACTATGGTGGAAAATGGAGCGGATCTGATTGAGTTGGGTATTCCCTTCTCCGACCCCACCGCAGAGGGACCGGTGATTATGGAGGCCGACCTTCGGGCTTTACAGGGGGGATGCACCACAGAGAAGGTTTTTCAAATGACCAAGGAGCTTCGGCAGGAAGTGGATGTGCCATTTGTGTATATGACCTATGCCAATGTGGTTTTCTCCTACGGCAGTAGAAAGTTCATGGAAAAGGCCAAGGAAGCAGGAGTTTCCGGACTGATTCTTCCGGATGTGCCCTACGAAGAGCGGGAAGAGTTTTTGCAGGATTGTAAGGACTTCGGCATTGCCCTCATTTCCATGGTAGCCCCCACCTCCGAGGACCGAATCGCAAAGATTGCGAAAGATGCAGAAGGATTTTTATATATCGTGTCCTCCCTGGGGGTTACGGGAGAGCGAAAGGAAATCACCACGGATCTGTCTTCTCTTTTGAAAATGGTGAAGAGTCACACGGACATTCCCTGTGCCGTCGGTTTTGGTATCTCCACCAGGGAGCAGGCAAAGGAAGTGGCAAAATATGCGGACGGCGTGATTGTAGGCTCCGCCATTATGAAGAAAATCCATGAGAATCCGGGGAAGGAAGAGGCCGTACTGGGAGAGTATGTGGCTTCGATGAAGTCGGTGCTATAGTGCCACCGTCCGGTAATGAGTTTCTTTCTTTAGGAATAATATCACCGTCCTTTGCAATGAGTTTCTTTCTTCAGACACGTTCTCACTAACCTCGCCTCGTAGCAGTACTAAGCTGAAAGCTTCGTTCACTCGCTTTCAGCAAGTACTGACGGGCTCAGATTGTCTTCAGAAAGAAACTCATTGCCGGACGGTGGGGCACATTTCCGGGCTGGAGAAAAATCTTCTATGTTCGGTTAAGACTAGAATATCTTCAGAAAGAAATTCATTGCCGGACGGTGAGGCACATTTCCGTACCGGAGAAAAACTCTCTCTTGGATTGATTGAAACTATCCCTCTTCAAAAAAACCTAAAATTAAGATTCCTAAAACCGCCAGTCCAACGGCAAGGTACTGGGCTTTGCTAAGCTTTTCTTTTAAGAAGATTCTGGCCCAGATTACGGAGAAGAGGCAGTAGCTGGAAATTAAGGGTGCGGAGGCAATAGCATTTGCTCCAATAGCATAGATATAGGTGAACTGGCCTATTGTTTCGCAGACGGCAGCTAAAAATTTCGGTCCTTCCGTAGGCAGGCTGAACTTGGTCTTTTTTACAAAAACCAGATAGAAGAAGAGGCAGACTGCCAGAGTACAGAAGGTGTATTCATAGGCTACATTTGCAGAGGCTTCCGGAATTTTTTCCAGAACCACTGCGTCTAAAAATGTGCCCAGTCCGTCAATGATGCAGTAAAAGATGGGGAAGAAAATGGCGATAAAGCTGTTTACATATTTATCCTCCACCTTTTCCTGCATCTTTTTTCGTTCCGCATCCTCACGCTTTTTTTGCAGATAGGAAAGCAGGTAAATGGCAAAAAGAATCAAAAGAATGGCAAAAAGCTGGGGTAGTGCCAAGACCTGCTTTAGAAAAATAAAGGAAAGCAGAGCTGCCACCGCACCGGAGGTATTGCAAATGGGGGAGGAGACGGAAAGCTCAATATAGCGCAATCCGATATAGCCTAAAAGCATGGAGGAAATATAAAGAAAGGAAACCGGCAGATAGGCAATGAGGATTTCCTTGGTAAAGCTTACGCCATGAAATAAAACTTGAACGGTGGCATGGGCACCCATAACCAGTCCCACCACCATAAGCATTTTCAAATGACTATCCTTATCCTTGGCAGGGGATCCCAGCTTGGAAAAGAAATCCGAACCGGACCAAAAAAAGATAGAAATTAATGATAAAATAAACCACATATCGACTCCTTTTAAAGAATTTTCATGTTTTTTTCGCTACTTTTATATCAAATACTGATAAATAAAGATTTTAAAAATTAAAGTAAGCGTTTGTTTAATTCCTAGTAAAACAATAGGAATAATAACATGGAAGCCTTATTCTGTATAGAGATATTTAGTTGTTACACTATAAAAATTTGGATAGTTAAAAATATTATTTATTCAAATCCTGCATAAATAAACGAAAATATTTGAAAAACATATATAGATATACAGCATTCTGACTAAGTATTATGATGATAAACGAGTGTCGTAACAAAACTGTGGGACCACTCCCGGTCAGCACAGTCGTTTTTTTATGGAGGTACAATGATGTCAATTTATTGTGAGGCTAGAAATTTTGCAGAGAAATTCATTGATCCC
>CAUUUY010000198.1:0-4020 GCA_963548305.1 uncultured Oribacterium sp. | reverse complement strand
GGGAAACGGTTATCTTTCTGTTTATCTTACCGGGATTATTCTGGGAAATGGAAAAATCAAAGAAAAGAAGGAGATGGTGTCTTTCTTTGACGGCTTAACGGGACTGATGCAGTTAGTGATTTTCTTTTTGCTGGGACTGCTATCCCAGCCCTCGGAGCTACCCCATGTGGCGTTTCAGGGCTTGATTATTTTCTTCTTCCTGACCTTTATTGCCAGACCCCTTTCCGTATTCCTGCTTATGAGGTTCTTCCCCTCCTCCAAAAATCGAAATTTTCTTATTTCCTTTGCGGGACTTCGAGGAGCGGCCTCCATTGTATTTGCAATTTTAGCGGTGGAAAGCTTGGGAAGCGGAGACTTTCTGTTCCATCTGGTGTTTTTTATCGTGATTTTATCGATTCTCTTCCAGGGAAGCTTTTTACCGAAAATGGCAGGACGCCTGGATATGATTGACGACCAAAGCGATGTTATGAAGACCTTTACGGACTATACCGAGCAAAAGCCGGTGCAGTTTATTGAGTTTATCATTCCTGAAGGGCATCATTGGGCGGGGCAGTTGATTAAGGATATAATTACGCCGCCGGATACTCCTATCATTTTGGTGGAAAGAAACGGAGAGAAAAAATTACCCGGGGGAGATACGAAGATACAGGTGGGAGACCGGGTGGTTATCGGTTCTGCCAAGTCTACCATGGCCTCGGATTTGGATATCGTTGAGATGGAGGTAGACAGGGACAGTGTTTATGCCAATAAAACTATTGCGGAAATCCCAAAAGATGAGATGGCCAGAGTGCTTTTGATTGAAAGAGGCAAGGAAATCGTGATTCCTAAGGGGAACACCAGCATTGCAGTAGGAGATATTCTGGTGCTCTACAGATTGAATGAGTGATGGACTTTGAAAGCAGTTCTTCTCAAATGGGCCTAAAAACAGTTCTGAATAATAGACCTAAAAACAGTTCTGAATAATAGACCTAAAAACAGTTCTTCAGTGCCTGTACTTCTTCCTCCTGAAGCTTACGGTATTCCCCGGGGGCAAGTGCAGGATCTAAATGCAGAGGTCCCATGGAAAGTCTTTGGAGCTTTGTAACCACATAATCCGGAGACAGGGCCAGAAACATTTTTTTGATTTGATGGAATTTCCCTTCCATAATAATGACTTCCACCTGACTTTCTTCCTCCGTGGAAGATAGGCAACGGGCTTTTGCAGGCATGGCAATTAAATCCGTATCGTATTGGATGCCATGCCGTAAGCGATCCAATTCCTCTTCGGAGATTTTGCCGGGGATTTCCACCAAATATTTTTTCTCGATATGCATTTTCGGAGAAAGCAGTTTATGGGCCAAAGCGCCGTCATTCATAATCAAAAGAAGGCCCTCGCTGTCCTTATCCAGGCGCCCTACGGGAAAGAGGTCTTTTCTGTGTATATCGGAAAAGAGATCCAGGACGGTTTTTTGTTTTCTATCCTCGGTGGAGGAAAGCACCCCCACCGGTTTATTCATCATGTAATAGGAGAACTCTTCATAATGAATAGGCTCGTCTTTATACACAATCTCGGAATCTCCGGGCTGAACCTCAATGCTTGGATCCTTCACAATCTCACCGTCAATGCGAACCAGTCCCTTTCGAATTTCTCGTTTTAATACGGAACGGCTTTCTACCCCCATGTCTGAAAGATATTTATCCAGTCTCAACTTTATCCCCCATCCGGAAGGAGAAATGGTCCTGAAAATTCTCCTTCCCTTTTGTATTCATCGTTCTTTCTTTTATTCTTAACAAGTGGCGCAGGCGAACCTGAGACATCTCGTTTATTGCTCTTCCTTTTCCGCAAGTCGTCTTCGTATGGAAATGCCGTTGCATTCCAGATTGTCGGATATGGGAAGTAAGAGATATTCTTTTCCGTCAATGATTCTACTTTCCAAAATTGCGGAAACTTCATTTTTAATCCTTAAATGCACATTATCCGAATCCAAACGAAGGGTGGAATCTGCCAGATTTTCCAAAAAAAGACTCTCGTTTTTCTCTCCCAGCTCTTCTTCATACAGAGAAGAGAAGTTCAATAACTGTTCTTCTGTGGCTCCGGCCTTCTCCAAAAGAGCCTTCACCTGGTTTTTCGGAAGGCTTTGTTCCCGCTCTTCTTCATTTTCCTTATTCTGTAATTCGGCCAGCTCTTCTTGGAGTAGTCGAACATTTTCAAAGGTGCAGTCCTCCTGTAAAATTTCCTCCACCAGCTTGGAAAAACAATGCTTTTGTTGCTTTTCGCCCATGGGCAGGGGAGTGCCGAAGAGGCTTTCAGGAACTGCGTCCAGACTATCTTCTCTTTTTTTGCATCGATACAATAATTCATGAATATCACTGTTTCGATCATGAAAGGCAGGATAGAGGAAGGAAATCTCCGGCTTTTGGACAACGAAGTCTTCCGAACGGCTGATAAAAGAATCACTCTGCTGATCAAAGCAAAGACCTTCCTTCAGAAGACTCACCGGACAAAGAGCGAAAAGGAGGAAGGAATAAACATTTTCCGAAGCATCCTCCAGAACTAAACCGTCGGTGGTCTTTTTTGGTACATCATAAACCCCGTGGGCCAGAAGCAGAAGATGCTTTCCGGGAATAGGATAGTCCTTTCGAATCTTTTCAAAAAAAGCATCATAAAGAGCCTCCTCCTTCAGCTCGGACTGCAAAAGCTGATAGAGCTCCTGTTGCTTTCCCCCTTCCTTTTCTTCCTCGAGTGGGAAAGCCAGGGTATAGAGATTTCTTCCAAGCTTACCGGAAAGAGACTGCTTAAAAAGCTCGCAATATTTAAACAATTCCTTATCCTCCAAAGCATAGAAGGAGTCGGAGAAACGAGAAATAACTTCTCCCTCTTCATTTACAAAGCAACTGACCATACGGTCAATACGACAATCTTCTTTTTTGAAACACTTTTTAACTTCCGCAATTCCTTTTTTATCCATGCTATACTCCTTTTTCTTCTCGGCTAGTATTCTAATAAAAATGCTTCGGATTAACAAGTCTTAAAAAACTCTTCCTTTTTTTTTTTGAAAAAACTGTGGTATAGTAAGAAGGAAATGGCAGAATTAAAAAAGAAGGGTTAATCATGGCGGACAAGAGAAATATAGACAGCGGAGAGAGAAAATTTCGTAATCGAAGCGATAAATATAGAGCAGAACGACAGAGCAAGCTTAACAGCAGTGCAAAGAGAAGGAGCAGTACCGGAGGAAATAGAATTCCTCGAAGCCTAACGGAAGAGGAGAGACGGGAATATAGAAGAAGAAAGGCAAGAATCAAGAAGAGAAGAGAGGCAGTGAGAAATGTTCGTATACTTTTCGCTTGTGTAGCCTTGGTGTTTATGTTCTTGGTGTTTAAGGCCTTTGCCGGAATTGTACATTTTATTGAGAAGAGCAGAACGGAGCAAAAAGGAGCTATTGAGACGGTAGCGGAAAGCTCCATTGCAGAGGAGCTTTCGGAAGAAAGCGGAGAAGGGCAGGAAAGTGCTTCGGAAACCGCGGAAAGTGCCAGTGAAGACAACGGTCTTGTGTTATCCGGAGGAAGATACATTGATCCCACCAAACCTATGGTGGCTTTGACCTTCGATGACGGACCGGATGTGCAGGTGGACAGCATTTTGATGGACGAGCTGGAGAAGGTAAATGGAAGATCTACCTTCTTTGTTGTGGGACAGCGAGTGGAAAAGTTCCCGGAGGATATTAAGAACACTGTGGAGCGTGGCCATGAGGTGGGTAATCACTCTTATGACCATGATATTCATTTAAGCAAAAAAGGTGTGGACTATATCCGAAATGAGTTCGATAAGACGGATCAGGCGGTTCAAAATGCCTCCGGCGTTGCTCCGGCATTGGTACGCCTTCCCGGCGGAAATTACACGGCAGACGTGAAAACAGCAGTAAGTAAACCTCTGATTTTCTGGTCTATTGATACGGAGGATTGGCGTTCTCGGGACGCGGAAAAAACCAAGCAGATTGTATTGAGTCAGGTAAAGGATGGGGACATTGTGTTGATGCATGC
>CAUUUY010000197.1:0-4022 GCA_963548305.1 uncultured Oribacterium sp. | reverse complement strand
CAGTCAGGTGATGGAAGTCATTTGTCCCAATAATTTCAAAGGCGATAGAACTTTTACTTATTATATTGCCCCGGACGGAGTGCACTATGATATGCAACACAAGGTTACAGCGACAGTGTTGGATGACAAGACTCCTAACAAGCTGGAGCTTTCCGGAAAGAACATTCGTGCAGTGAAAGTAAGCTATGTGGATGTGGAAGGGAATATTTTAGAGGATCCGGAATATATACAGGGCTATAGCTTTGCCAAAGTTATGTCCTTTGGTATCGTTCCCAAGGAGCTTTCCGGCTATAAGGCAAAGTCTTATCGTTACGGTAGTATTCAGAATAAGAAAATGCAGTGGACGGAAGAAGACATTCGTATTTTAGATAACCTGAATGTTAAAGATATGGCAGAACTTCAGTTTGTCTATGAGAAGGACAACACAGGAAAAGAAGAAAAGCCTAATCCATCTGAAAATACTGAAGCTTCTCACGAAAAGCAAGAAAGCGGAAAGACTTCCGGAGATATTTCCAGAAACATTTCCGGAAATGGAAGCTATCGTTCCTCTTCTTATAGTAGCTCCGGTACTTCCACTACAACGAAAGTAGGAGCGGTGCTGGGAGAAAGTCGTGATACCACGCTTTCCGGAACTTGGCAAAGGGATGAAAAGGGCTGGTGGCTGTCTGCAACTGACGGAACTTATCCAAAATCTCGATGGGCGGAAGTCAACTACGAAGGAAGACCTCAGTGGTTCTATTTCGGGGAAGAGGGCTATATGGCTACCGACTGGGCTTTGGTAAACGGAAAATGGTATTATCTCAATCCATTGACAGGTGCTATGCATGAGGGCTGGCTTCTTTGGAAGAATCAGTGGTATTACTTAAGTAAAGGCTCCGGAGAAATGAAAACCGGTTCTGCCAATATCAATGGGCAAGACTATCATTTTGATGAGAAGACCGGAGAACTGAAGTAAAAGCAGAGGCTACACATCAGGCGATCGAGAGTCGTACAAAACGAGATATCGCACGCTTTGCGAGAAATCCTCGTTATGAACAAATACCCCCGGAATACTTTTAATCCAATACTTTGGAGAAAAGCATTTTGGGGGTGCTTTTTAGAAAAGAATATAGACTGAAGAAGGGATGAAAAATGAGATTTTCTCGAATCAGTATATTTTCAAAAAAGAGCTATTTAGACAAGACACTAAATCTTCGCCCTAAAGGACTTGACAATACCGCATACTGCACCGTAGCCCACTCCGGCTACCGGCCAAACAATCCAGCTGATGTCCCAGCGCCGGGTAATAAAACTGTAGCCAAGATAGATAGCGGTTACCAAGCACCAGTAAATTTGCCCGACGGTTTCATTTTTATGCTCATCCATCTTTTTCTCCCTTCTATAATCCCCTTGCTCTAAAAGCATGTTCAAGGCATCCCAAATAATATTCGTTTTGACAATCCGAAACACGCCAACGGCCACAAAAAGCAGAAGGAAAGGCACGGCAAGAGCGGTATGGAGATCATCTTCTCCGAAAATAATCATACTGATAAAGATGGGACTTGCAGCAATGATGCAAAGAAAAATGCCTAAAATCATCTGAGAAGTATACGTTCCCTGGTAACGGGATTTTTTCTCCTGCACCATACCGTTTACCCCGTAAGCGGTATTCAGAAGCTCTTTTTCCATATAATGGAATCGGTTTCCTTCAATGGAGTTTTTGATAAATAAGGCTACTCCTGCTCCTGCCAAAAGGAAGAGGAAGAGCACACCGATACCTACGGCTTTTCCCTCTGAGAGAGGAAGAAGAGAACTTTCCTGAAGAGTGCTTAAAGCAATCAATAGGCTGGGGGAGAGAATACAAAGCAATACGCCCAGGGCAATCTGGGAAGCTGCTTGATTCTTGTGTTCCAGAAAAGCATTGGCCTCCTCCATGGAAACAGGAACTTCCTTTAGGGAGGATTCCGTATCAATCTTTGGGGTTTCTCCCGGACTGTCCAGCTCTATCTCATCCTTTAAGAGGTAATCCGTACTTACGGAAAAAACCTCGGACAACTTCAAAATCTTATTCATATCCGGAATGGACTGGGCGCCTTCCCATTTGGAAATGGACTGCCTGCTGACCTCCAGCTTCTCCGCCAGGTCTTCCTGAGACCAGCCATTTTTCTTTCGTAATTCAATAATCTTGTCTGCCAATATCATACTTTACTCCTTCTCTTTTTTAGGAAAATGTCTTTGCTCGTTACGTTTTTGCGTCTCTCATACTATCGAAAAATCCGGTTGCAGGGAAGAAAGCAGGCTTGTCAATTTGACAACCGGCGGTTGCAAAGCCTTGATTTTCCGTGGAAAAATGTCATTTTCGGAAAAGCAAGTTCTACATTTCCAAAACCGATTCAATGCTAAGACGCAAGGCAATTTCTCGGGAACCAATACCGAAGGAACGCATATCGTGTTCCTCTACATTTGCCAAAGAATCTCCGGTGTAGAGCAGACTACCCCATTGAATATCTCGCATCTTTGCTACGGCTGCTAGGGCGGAGCATTCCATTTCCACAACGGTACAACCTTCTGACTTTCTATATTCCACTTTTTCTTTGGTTTCTCGAAAAAATCCGTCGGTGGACCAAGTAGTTACCTCTTCAGAGGGCAAATGATGGGAACGAAGAACTTTTTCGATAGCCTTTCTTGGGGCTTCCTCTATGTCCACGAAGCGGGAGGGAGGAAGATAATGGTAGGAAGTGCCTTCGTCCCGCAGTGCTTTTTTCGGAACCAGAAAAACGCCTTCCTCCTTATGAACCAATACACCGCAGGAACCACTACTGATGACTTTTTTAACGCCATGGGCAATGAGCCAATCCAAAATTTGTGCGGCAGGGGCGGCACCTACAGGAGCCTGTACCAAGAGGAAGGGAATTCCATTTTCCTCCAATAAAAAAATGGGATATTGCATGGTGGCGGAGAGAAAATGGGTCAGTACCTTTCCGCCATGCTGTAAGGCGTATTTTTCTATCGTGTCCTGTAAAAAGGCAAAAACGGCTCTCTCCGGAAAATGCACATCCAGTGCTTCGTGACCCGGCTCTAAAACGGCACTGGGGTCGGAATCAAATTCTAAGATGGGGATTTCGTGTTTTTGAATACTCATTTTGGCCTCTATTTTTCTCTTTTTAAAAGGGTTTTATGGTAAAATAATAGCAATATTTTTTATAAAGTCCTAGTATACATGGGAAAATAAGAGATTCGCAAGAAGGAAAATATTAAGGAAATTTAAATATTTAAATTGTATGAGGAGTAAGATAATATGAAAGTACTGGTCATACCGGATGTGCATTTAAAAACCTGGATATTTGATAAGGCGGAAAATGTCTTAAAGTCCGGTAAGGCGGATAGGGCAGTCTGCCTTATGGATATGCCTGATGATTGGGATATGGAATTTCAGATTGATCGGTACAGAGCAATCTACGACAGAGCTATTGCATTTGCCAAGGAGCATCCGGATACTCTTTGGTGCTACGGAAACCATGACTTAAGCTATCCCTGGGGACGACTGGAAAGCGGCTATTCTCCTTATGCGGAGCGGACGGTTATGGAAAAGCTGGAAGAACTGGAAAACAGCCTGAAAAATTCCTCTCAAATCAACATTATGCATAGGATAGGTAGAATTTTGTTCTCCCATGCAGGCCTTAGCACGGAATTTGTAAAAAGTCTTAACCGGAAACTCTTGGATGCGGATATAGATGAAGTTCTCCATTCGGTAAATACTGCGTCTCAGGATAAGCTGTGGAATGATGAATCGCCCCTTTGGCTAAGAGCATTGGATGTACGGAGAAAGGCATTTCAATCGGAAAAGTACAAGCAGGTTGTGGGCCATACTCCGGTGGAAAAAATCATGGAGCAGGAGGGAATGATCTTTACAGATGTTTTCTCCACGGATAGGGAAGGTACGCAGATTGGGGAATCTGTCATGGTGGTGATAGATTCCGAGACGGGGGAGTATGAGGTGGTAGAGGTTTAAGAAAAGGACTATGAAAAATCAAATGCTTTTC
>CAUUUY010000196.1:0-4024 GCA_963548305.1 uncultured Oribacterium sp. | reverse complement strand
AAAAATTATCTTCCAATATTCTTTCCTTCTAATGTGGTTTTGTATACTTACTTTCTAATCTCTATAAAAACTGATAATTATTCCTATATCATGATTAATACATTTTAAAAACTCTTTTTGAAAATTCTTCAAATTCTATTATTTTTATCTTCATATTTTGTTTATAATTTTTATTTCTTATATATTATTTCACTTTTTTTATTTTTCAATAATACTTTTTATAAAATAGTTAGTCTGCACTAATTTAAAAACAATAATTATTCTTATTGTATACAATATTCATTCGATATATACTTTGAGGCGTAAAGAGTAATAAAAAAATATTTTTTCTTTTTCAGGAAGCTTGTCTTCCGGATGGAGGTCTATATGAGAAACGAATGGAATGGTTTTACAGAAGGTCACTGGGTAGAAGATGTGAATGTCAGAGACTTTATCCAAAGAAACTACACTCCCTATGACGGGAACGCAGACTTCTTGGAGGAGCCCACGGAAAACACTCAAATCCTTTGGGACTATGTGCAGAGTCTGCAAAAGGAAGAACGGCAAAAGGGCGGCGTATTGGATATGGAAACTGAAGTGGTTTCCGGAATCAATGCTTATCCCGCCTCCTATATCAAAGAGGAACTGAAGGGCTTGGAAAAAGTTGTGGGCTTGCAAACCGATAAACCCTTGAAGAGAGCCTTTATGCCCTACGGAGGAATCAAAATGGCAGAGCAGGCCTGCACCACCTATGGTTATACGCCAAGTCCGGAGCTCCATAAGATTTTCACCGAATACCACAAAACCCATAATCAGGCTGTCTTTGACGCCTACACGGAAGAAATGCTTCACGCCAGACACAATAAGATTTTAACCGGTCTTCCCGATAGCTACGGAAGAGGCCGTATTGTGGGCGATTACCGCAGAGTGGCTCTTTATGGAATTGATTTTCTAATCGAGAAGAAAAAAGAGGACTTAAAGAATTACGGTTACGGTACCATGACCGATGATATTATCCGGGGTCGAGAGGAGGTCGCAGATCAAATTAAAGCCTTAAAGGCCATGAAGGACATGGCTGCAAGCTACGGCTATGATATCAGCCTTCCGGCAAAGAATGCCCGGGAAGCGGTTCAGTGGTTATACTTCGGCTACCTGGCCGCCATCAAAACCCAAAATGGTGCGGCCATGTCCGTAGGAAGAATCTCCACCTTCTTAGACATTTATATCCAAAGGGATATGGAGGCCGGCAAACTAAGTGAAAGTGAGGCACAGGAGTTAATCGATCATTTGGTGATGAAATTACGCATGGTGAAGTTCGCCAGAGTGCCTTCCTACAACCAGCTATTCTCCGGAGATCCTATTTGGGCAACCCTGGAGGTGGCAGGTCTGGGACAGGACGGACGCTCCATGGTTACCAAGTCCGACTTCCGTTTCCTGCACACCCTGGAAAACATGGGTCCCTCTCCCGAGCCTAACCTGACTGTTTTATACAGTAAGCGTTTGCCGGAGGGCTTTAAGGAATACAGTTCTAAGATAAGTATTGATACCTCTTCTGTACAGTATGAAAATGATGATGTTATGCGTCCGGTATGGGGAGACGACTACAGCATTTGCTGCTGTGTATCCGCTACGGAAACCGGCAAGGAAATGCAATTCTTCGGTGCCAGAGCCAACCTTGCCAAGGCACTGCTCTATGCCATTAACGGTGGTGTAGATGAAAAAACCAAGGAACAGGTTTCTCCTCCCTTCCGTCCCATCAGCTCCGAGGTTTTAGACTATCAGGAGGTAATGGAGAAGTATGATGTGATGCTGGATTGGCTTGCAGGCATTTATGTAAATGTCTTAAACCTGATTCAATATATGCACGATAAATACTTCTATGAAGCTGCGGAAATGGCATTGATTGATACGGATGTTCGCAGAACCTTTGCCACCGGTATCGCCGGTTTTTCCCATGTGGTAGATTCCTTATCCGCCATTAAATATGCCACCGTGAAGCCCATTCGAGATGAAAATGGAGTAGCCGTTGATTTTGAGACCATCGGAGACTTCCCCCGTTACGGAAATGATGATGACCGGGCAGATGATATTGCGGTTTGGCTTTTAAAGACCTTCTTGGAGAAAATCAAGAAGCATCCCACCTATAGAAATTCCGAGGCAACCACCTCCATTTTAACCATCACCTCCAACGTGGTTTACGGAAAAGCTACCGGTACCCTTCCTGACGGAAGAAAGGCCGGAGAACCTCTCTCTCCCGGTGCCAATCCCTCCTATGGTGCAGAGAAAAACGGACTCCTGGCTTCCTTAAACTCCGTAGCAAAGCTTCCTTATGAATATGCATTGGACGGTATTTCCAACACCCAAACCATCAATCCGGGTGCTTTGGGACACAATAAAGAGGAACAGGTAAGTACTCTAGTGCGAGTAATGGATGGTTACTTTGCCAAGGGAGCCCATCACCTGAATGTAAATGTTTTTGGTGTAGAAAAACTGAAGGACGCTATGGAGCATCCGGAAAAAGAAGAATATGCTAATTTTACCATCCGCGTATCCGGCTATGCCGTAAAGTTCATTGACTTAACGAAGGAGCAGCAGTTGGATGTCATCGCAAGAACCGAGCATAAAGCGCTGTAAAGCAAGAGTCTCGATAGAGACCTTGACAATGCAATTATGCAGAAACTGCTTATTATACTTCTGATAAATGAAAGAATTTCTTTCCGAGGTTAACTATGGCTGAATGTTTAGAAAAAGAATTACTTCCAAGCGCTTCTATAAAAGAGGCTCCGCTAAAGACTGCGGCTCATGAAGACACTACTCATAAAGACACTGCTCTTGAAGACAATGCTCTTGAAAGGAAAGGGTTAAATCACTCTTATTTTCGGGAGCTAAAGAACGCAGAAGGAATTCCTCTAGCACCGGTTCATTCCATGGAGAGCTTCGGTTCCGTAGACGGTCCCGGTACCCGCTTTATTGTCTTCCTGCAGGGTTGCGCCATGCGTTGCTTATACTGCCATAATCCGGATACCTGGGCCTTTAAAAAAGAAAATCTGATGACGCCGGAGGATGTCTTGAAGAAGGCAATACGCTATCAGGATTACTGGGGAAAGGAAGGCGGAATCACGGTCAGCGGCGGAGATCCTCTACTGCATATAGACTTCCTGCTGGCCTTGTTCCATTTGGCAAAGAAGAAAGGTATTAACACCTGTCTGGACACCTCTGCCCAGCCCTTTAGCAATAAAGAGCCCTTTTATGAAAAATTTCTGTCTTTGATGGAAGTCACCGATACGGTTTTATTGGATATTAAGGCAATGGATTCCGATTTGCATAAAAAGCTCACCGGACATCCGAATCAAAATATTCTGGACTGCGGTAGGTTATTGTCCACACTTGGTGTCAATGTATGGATTCGCCATGTACTAGTTCCCGGATTAACCGACAGCAAAGAAGAACTCTTAGCTTTAAAGCAGTATATCTCCACTCTTCACAATGTAAAAAAGCTAGAGATTCTCCCCTACCATACCATGGGCGTGGTGAAATACGAAAGTCTCGGCATTCCCTATCCCTTAAAGGGAGTGCCGGATGCAAGATTAGAAGAAGTACAGAGAGCAGAGAAAATTTTAGGATTATAAAGAGACTTTAATCATGTTTATACATAGCCTTTATGCAGTATAGGTCTAAAACGGGGCACGCTCTCGCTAACCTCGCCACGTAGCGGATACTAAGCGAAAAACTGCAGTTCCTTTGTTTTTCGCAAGTACCGACGGGCTCAGATTACCCCTTTTTCAGACCTATACTGCATAACAGGCACTGCTATTTCTGATGGTTAAAGCCTCTTTATAATCCTTCTAAATTTAAGGAGCACCGTACGCATAACATACGGTGCTCCTTTTTAGTTCTGATACTTCTTCTTAATCCTGGTAGTTTACAATCTTGGCAAACTCCTCTTTAAGGGAAGCGCCGCCGATTAAGCCACCGTCAATATTTGGCTTGGACAGAAGCTCCTTGCAGTTTCCGGCATTCATGGAGCCGCCATACTGAATACGAA
>CAUUUY010000195.1:0-4038 GCA_963548305.1 uncultured Oribacterium sp. | reverse complement strand
GAAATTCATTGGTTCCGGTATTCTTATCCCTTAAAATAGAAATTTTGTGGGTGATTAAAGGATGGTCTAAAATAATTACATTCTCTCCAAATTCGTTCATGGCTTTTCCTTTCCTATTGTTCTAATCCAGGGTACAAGTAATCTTTACTCCGTTAAGACGATAGTACAGAGTATTTTCTTTTTCAAGTCTTTTCTGTTTCTTTTATCATTCCAATAAAGAAGAAGCATTGTATTCGTTCTCAACATCCAAAAATAATGTATTGTCTTTTACTGCGTATATTTCTAATTCTCGTCCTATCTCTCTTCTTTTTTTACAATATTGTTCTTATCTTTATAGATATGACAGGGAGGAACAATGCCCCGAACCGGAGATAGTGGATAAATATTGGAATGAGAGCAAAGGATGGTTCCCGGATTCAAAACGGACTGACAGCCTACTTCCACATGTTCTCCCACAATGGCACCGAATTTCTTTAAGCCTGTTTCAAGCTCTCCGTCTTCCGCATGAATCTTCACCAAAGTCTTGTCGGATTTAACATTGGAGGTTAATGCCCCTGCGCCCAGATGGGAGTATTCTCCTAAAATGGAGTCTCCCACATAGTTGTAATGAGGAGTTTGCACATGGGGGAAAAGTACCGCATTTTTAAATTCACAGCTATTTCCTAAAACACAGCCCTCTCCGGCAAATACATTTTCCCGTAAAAAGGCTCCAGGTCTGACTTCACAGTTTGCCATAATAATAATATTCTCTCCCAGATAGACATTGGGATAAAGCTTTACGCTCTCATGGACAAAAACTCCCTTTTTCACTTCTTGAAAGCCTGAAGGAAGCTTTTCCTGCATAGCGGAAATCCATGCCTTAATCTTCGGTAAGGCCTCCCAGGGATATTGACATCCTTCCAAAAGGGATTGGTAAGGTTCCTCTAAGGATGGATAAAAAGCTTTACATTCCAAGTCCTTCTTTTTCATCATTGCTCCTCTCTTTGTCGCAAAATCACAAGTCTATACTTCTATAAACTCTTTACTCTTTAAATTATTGGATGTCCGGTATTTTACTTTATAAGCTCTTTACCTTGTTGGTATTCTTTTCTACAAAGGCTTCCAGCTTCCGCATATATTCTTCTTCCGAAATTTCTCCTCCCTCCACATAGGAAAGCCCCTTCTCCCAGGAGGCGGTAAGGGTGGGATTCAATAAAGCCGGTATGGATTTGGAGAGAATCTGCACAATTTTTTCTCCCAGTTCGCTGGGACTCAATTGTTGATTCTTTTTTTCCAAATGAATATATTCATTTTTCTCCAGCTTACTTAAAATACCGGCTCTGGTAGCGGATGTTCCTATGCCGGAACCCTTTATCTGGGCACGTAGCTCCTCGTCCTCTATCAGCTTTCCCGCATTTTCCATGGCCAGAATCATGCTTCCGGAGGTATAACGTTTTGGAGGCTGGGTCTCTCCCTCCTTTAGCTTAAGTTCCTGTAAATAAAGCTTGGCGCCCTTTTTCAGTTCGGAAAGCTTGGGATTTCCATTTTCCGTGACGGCTTCTTCTGAATCCATTTCCTCTGAATCCTGTCCGCTTTCTTTTCCGGCAGCATCTCCGGGAGATGCAGCTTTATTCTTCTCTTTCTTTTGATAGAGACAAAGGTAGCCTTCCTTCACCAAGACTTTTTCGTTGGCGGTAAAACACTCCCCCAAAACTTCTATTTCCAAAGCAATCTTTTTATACTCGGCAGCAGGATAAAAGATGGATAGAAAACGACGAATAATAAAGTCCAATACTCTCTTTCCCTGATAGGAAAGGGAATTGTATTGTCCTGCTCCCTGTCCCGTGGGAATAATGGCATAGTGATCCGTAATTTTTTTGTCGTCTGTGTAGCGGGAACGGGCAATGGATTTCACACTGTCCATAGCAAGAACCTCTTTGGCATACTTTGCATAGGGGGGAAAAGACAGAAGCCCTTGAATGTTTTTTCCGATTTCTTTAGCTACAGCAGTGGATAATACTCTGGCATCCGTACGGGGATAGGTACACATTTTCTTTTCATAAAGTTCCTGTACAAGCTTTAAACACTCGTCAGGACTGATTTTTAAAGACTTTGAGCATTCGTTTTGCAGTTCCGCCAGATTGTATAAAAGAGGCGGATTTTTGCTTTCCTTCTTTTTCTCCAGAGCAGTCACTCTTCCCTCTCTATGTAGAGGGGAAAATACCTCCAAAAATTCTTCTCCCTTTTCCTTTTTCAGAAAGCCGATATTTTTGTATAAATCCGTCTCTTTATAATAAGGGCTTTCCTCTCTGCTTCGAAACTCACAAAGAAGACCGGCTTCCCCTCCCTCTTCCAGGGAAAAATCCCCCAGAGGTTTATAGAAGACAGTCTTTTGAAAACGACGGATTTCCCACTCTCTTTGGACAATCATAGCCAAAACGCAGCTCATCACTCGCCCCACGGCAATCAGGGCGCTTTTTTCCTTACCAAGGCTTTTGGCTAAAGCTTTGCCATACTTTAACGTCAATACTCTGGAAAAATTGATTCCCATAAGATAATCTTCCTTGGCTCGTAAATAGGCGGCTTTGGCTAAAGAGTCATAGGCGGACTCCGCCTTTGCTTCCCGAATTCCCCGAAGAATCTCTTCCTTAGTTTGTGAATCAATCCAAACTCGTCTTTCCTCAGCCTTTAAATTCTTGCAAAAAGAGGCTACCAAACGGTAAATGTATTCCCCTTCCCGTCCGGAGTCGGTACAAACATAAATGCAGCCGATATCTTCCCGTTCCATCAGGCCTGTAACCTGTTGAAATTGCTCTTTAACGGAAGGAATCACCTCATAAAGAAATTCCTTGGGAAGGAAGGGAAGGGTTTCCATACGCCAGCTCTTGTACTTCTCGTCATAAACCTCCGGATAGCTCATACTGACCAGATGTCCTACACACCAGGTAAAGATATGCTCTCCCGCCTCAATATAGCCTCTTCTTCCGGAAGAGTTGGTATTTACCCCTAAGGCTTCCGCAAATTGCTTGGCTACAGAAGGTTTCTCCGCAATATATAAATTTTTTTTCTTTCCTATATCCGTTTTTGTCATGAACTCTTATTAAATCAATCTTTGCCGAAAACGATAGATAGTTTCAGAACGGTAGATAGAGCCCGCCGCTACAATAGGAGAAAGAAAAGTCGGAACATTGATGGCATTGGGATAGTACTGGGTTTCAAAGCAATATCCGCTATGGGGTTCATAGCTCACTCCGTCCTTTCCCATATCCTCCGCCATTAAAAAATTGGCGGTATAGAACTGAATTCCCGGGCAATCCGTTTCTACCGACATTTCAATAGCTGTTTTCTTGGAATAGGCCAAAGCTGCTTTTCGAAGGGTGCCCGCTTCTCCGTCTACACAGAAGTTATGATCATAGCCTCCTGCCGCCAAAAGCTCCGGATCCTTCTTAAAGGCCTTCTCAAAAATCGGCCTTTCCTCCCGGAAATCAAAGGCAGTTCCTGCAACAGGACGAATCTCTCCTGTAGGAATCAAGTATTCATCGGAGGGCGTATAAGCGGAAGCAAAAATTCGAACACTTTGTTCCGCTATATTTCCCTGGTCATGACCGGACAGATTAAAGTAGGCATGATTGGTAAAATTCATCAGGGTATCCTTATCCGAACTTCCCTTATAGCGGATATGCAGGGCATTGTCCTCCGTTAATTCGTAGGTCACGGAAAAATCCATATTTCCGGGAAAGCCCTGATCCATATCTTTAGAGAAGAGAGAAAAGCAAATCGAATTTTCTCCCTTTTGCTTGGCCTGAAACAGTCTTCTGCCAAAATATTCCGGTCCGGAATGGCAGTTGCTATGCTGCTTGTCATTTAAAAACAAATGGTAATCTTTCCCGTGTAACTGAAAATGTCCTCCATTAATACGGTTGGCATTTCTTCCTACCACCTCTCCCATATGTCCCGGGTTTTCCATTAAATCTTCCCAGTTTTCAACGGACAAAAGCACATCCACCAATTTTCCGCTCCGATCAGGAAAAAGAAAGGAAAGCCAAACAGCACCAAGGT
>CAUUUY010000194.1:0-4054 GCA_963548305.1 uncultured Oribacterium sp. | reverse complement strand
CTTTTCCCCGAAGGCAATCATATCTTCCCCGTTATGTTGTTCCAGATAGGAGCTGTAGCCTCCTCTATCATATACCTCTTTCAAAAGGGCTTTATCCTCCTCGGAAACCTGATAAGACCTTCCCTGAAGAGCCAAGTCCAGATATTTTCTGTAAATGGAAACTACCGTTCCGGTATAAAGAGCGGACTTCATTCTTCCCTCAATCTTTAATGAATAGGCTCCTGCCTCCAGAAGCTCCTTCAAAAGATCCAGGGTAAACATATCCTTCATACTCAGATAGTTTCCCTTTTTCCCCTTACTGCTATAGCAAAGTCTACAGGTTCCGGCACATCTTCCCCGGTTTCCGGATCGTCCTCCCAGAAGAGAAGACATAAAACAGGCTCCGGAGTAGCTATAGCACATGGAACCGTGAATAAAGACCTCCAACTCCAAGGGGGAAGCTTTGGCAATATCGGAAATATCCTCCAAGGAACATTCCCTGGAGAGCACAACCCTTTCCATGCCCAGCTTTTCCATTAAGCCCACGGCTTCTTTGGTGTGTACCGTCATCTGGGTGCTGGCATGAAGAGGAAGATCCGGATAGGCCTCAGCCAACATTTTTCCAATACCCAGATCCTGAATAATTACCCCGTCCAAGCCCGCTTCATAATAGGGATCCATATAGCTGAATAGCTCTTTTCTTTCTCCCTCTTTAAACAGGGTGTTCAAGGTCATGTATATTTTTTTCTTGTATAGGTGACAAAAGTGAATGGCCTCCAAAAGCTCATCCTCTTCCGATAAAGAAGACTTGGCAAAGGCTCTTGCGGAATATTTTTGTCCTCCCATATAGATAGCATCCGCTCCGGCAAAAACAGCCACCTTGCATACTTCCAAGGAGGCTGCCGGGGCCAAAAGCTCTGCTTCATAAGGCTCTTTTTCTCTTAAATTTTCTTTGTTTTGGATTGGCATCCTTACTTACTCCATCCTTAGCTATAGCCAAATTCGGAAGAAACGGCTTCTCTAAAAACCCAATTCCCTATAAAGGATTATTCCTCTTTATTGCTTCCCTGATGAGAAGACTTTTCATGAGAAGTCTTTTCCTTTCCTTCCTTCTTTTCCAAAGCCAAAAGCTTCTTCTGGGTACTTTCCAACTCCTGTAAAACCCCGTCCAGCTTTAACTTGGTCTTTACCAGGTCGTGCTTATAGGAGTAGCTCTCGCTTTTTTCCTGATCCAAAAGCTCCTGCATCTCCTCCACCTTTTTTCGCTCCTGAAAAAGCTCATCGCAAATGTTAATCTGAAGCAGCAGGGATCGAACGGATTCCTCCAGCTTATTATAATTCCACATTTCCTTACGGATGCTTTCAATTTTATGGTTTAAATAATCTGCCACATCATGTAAATAAGACTCGGAATTCTCCCCACTTAGGACATAAATTTTTCCGTCAATAATGACCTGTATTGTCTTTTTATCTGCCATTTTCTCCACCTTTTCCTATGCTTCACTCAGTCCTAAATGTTGATACGCATGTTTTGTTGCAATCCTTCCCCTGGGGGTTCTATCTATCAGACCTTGTAAAATCAAATAGGGTTCTATCATATCCTCTAAGGTTCCCCGGTCTTCCCCCAGACTGGTGGCTAAAGTCTCCACCCCCACCGGTCCTCCGGAAAACTTCTCGATTAGATTCCAAAGATACTGTCTGTCATAGGTATCCAAACCTAAGGTATCCACATCCAGTAAATCCAGAGCATCCTCTGCCACTTCTTTGCGAATAACACCATTATACTTGATTTCCGCAAAATCTCGTACCCTCTTTAGCAAACGATTGGCAAGTCTTGGTGTACCTCTGGAGCGTAGGGCAATGCTTTTCGCTCCGCCTTTATCAATAGAAATGGACAGCACCTTGGCGCTTCGAAGGACAATCTCTTCCAACTCCTCTTCCTTATAAAACTCCAGTTTCCCGATAATCCCGAAACGATCTCGAAGAGGGGCGGACAAAAGTCCCGCTCGGGTGGTAGCTCCTACCAAGGTAAATCGAGGCAAATCCAGACGGATGGAACGGGTACTGCTTTCCTTCCCCAAAAGCACATCAATGGCAAAATCCTCCATGGCAGGATAAAGCACTTCCTCCACCTGACGATTCAGTCTATGGATTTCATCCACGAAGAGCACATCCCCTTCGGAAAGGTTGTTCAAAATCGCCGCAATTTCCCCCGGCTTTTCAATAGCCGGTCCGGAGGTAATCTTGCAATGTACCCCCAATTCATTGGCAATAATATTGGAAATCGTAGTCTTTCCTAAGCCGGGAGGTCCGTAAAAGAGGCAATGATCCAAACTTTGCTTTCTCTTTTTCGCTGCTTCTATAAAGATAGACAGGGTTTCCTTCAGCTTTTCCTGTCCGATATAATCCTTTAAAAATTGAGGTCGAATCTTCGGATCAAAGGATAAATCCTCCTTACTCTCCTCTGTTTGTATCAACTTTCTTTCCATAAAAATCCCTTACAACGCAAACTGCTTCAGACTAATCCGTAACAGCTCCTCTGCGGTCTTTTCTTCATAGGCCGGAATCGACCTAATCCATCTTTTCGCTTCCATGGCGGAATATCCCAAGGACACCAAGGCTTCCACCGCTTCCTCCACAGCCACGGAGCTCGTAGCCATCACAACAGCTTCTTCTCCGGAAAATGTAATGTCCTCCTTAGGTACTTTGTCCCGTAACTCCACAATCAATCTTTCCGCAGATTTCTTCCCCAGTCCCGGAGCCTTCTGAATCTTCTTGCTGTCATTGCTGATAATGGCATGTATCAGCTCCTCCCTGCTCATACAAGAGAATATTCCCAGAGCGGTCTTGGGACCAATGCCGGAAACGGAAAGTAACTTGATGAAAAAATCTCTGTCCCGTTCCTCCCAAAAGCCGAAAAGCTCCTGACTGTCCTCTCGCACCGAAAAATAAGTGTGAAGAAGAATTTCTTCTCCCGTCTTAGGTGCTTTATCAAAAACAGAAGCAGGAATGCGAACTCCATATCCCAGTCCTCCTGCTTCTATTACCAACATATCCTCTTTTACTTCCCGTAAAATGCCATGAATAAATCGAATCATAATCTCTCCAATCCGCATTAGTCTAGCATAGATGCCTGATTTTCTCAATGGAGGGAAGAAAATTGCTTTGCTTTTTGTGAAGAAAAAAGACCTGAAACCGGGGGAACACTTGGATACCCCAATTTCAGGCCTAACTTGCCGAAAATCTAAACGTCTTATTTTACAGGCTTAAACCCAGTGGAAATTTTCTTTTCCGGCAGCCGCTTCAAAATGATACTTTACCAAACCGGAATCAATTCCCTGGAACTCGCCCTCTTTGTAAGTAAACTGTACTTCATTTCCCTTGCCCTTTAAGTAGAAGGACTGACGATTATAGGCGGTAGGTGCCATCAAAGCATACTCCACGCCCTCCTTAAACCAATCCGGCACGGTTCCTTCATAGCTGCATACCTCAAAATCTTCCTTGGAAGCATGAGGAGTACCCTGAGTCTCTCCATAACCGATGGAAATCACGCCATAAACAGGATGGTCAGGACTTAACTTTGCCACAGCCTCCTTGTTAAAGCTTGCACCTACCCACCAAGTGTTTAATCCAAGGGTCTGGGCATAGAGCATAATGTCCGCGCTGGCATAACCCACACGCTCCTCCACGCCTTCCTTTCCGTCTCCGGCCAATACGATGTAATTCTTGGCATTTTTGGTAATCAATTTATCGATTAATTCCGCAAATGCAGCTCCATCCTCAGTTTTTAAGAAAAAATGCAGAGAATACTTCTGATTGCATTCCTGAATCCGCTCCTCTAAAGCCTTCACCACATCCTGAGGAATTACCTCATCCTTGTACTTACGAACCATATGTCGTTTTTCCATTGCTTCTCTAAGGGTCATCATAACCTCCTTTACCATAATCCGAAATTTCTCCTGAAAATAGGAATATCACTCATCTTTAGTATAGCTTTTTTCGCCTTATTGTCCAGTGATTCATCAAGGAATGCACTGTTATTCATATCTTAGTGCTACAATAGGATCTTCCTTGG
>CAUUUY010000193.1:0-4062 GCA_963548305.1 uncultured Oribacterium sp. | reverse complement strand
AGCCTTCCCCCGTAACCCTCACTCTCCTTACAAAGCATACAGGCCGGATAGGAAGAGGACTGCATCTTCCCAAGGAGGGCAATCATCTTCGGATCCTTCTCCGGTTTACTTAAGTTAATGCTGATTTCCACAGGACCGTAGTCTGTTTCCTTATGAAAATGAATATCCTTCCGAATACGATAACGGCGGATATAGTCATTGTTTTGGCTAAACGCATAAAAATACTCTGTAGCCTTTTGAGGAGATTCCTGATAATATTTCCGGAACTTTTCTTGCACATGGCTAGGACGGTCTGTAAGAATTCCCATGATTCTGGTATCCAAAAGATCCTGCTCCACCACATTGTCCTCTTTTAAAACGCCTTTTTCCAAGGCCAGGGATAAGAGTTTCGCCAGTAAACTTTCCAAATAAGAACCGTCTTCAATACTTTCCTTGGACATCCCCTGAAGCTTTTCCCGGATCTTCTCATAAGAATAATCCTTAGGCTCTACCCTAAGTAAAGTAGCCAAACTGTTGTAGATATAAACAAAGTCTGCCTCTTCAATCAGCTTACAATATGCCCCGTAGGCCACAAAGTCCTGTAATAGTTCCTCTACCATCTTTTCTTACTCTCCATATCCGTTGGGATTTTGAGACTGCCATCTCCAGCTATCCTGACACATTTCCAGAATATCCTTCTCCGCCTTCCAGCCTAGAACTTCTTCCGCCTTCTTGGGACTGGAATAACAGGTAGCCACATCTCCTGCTCTTCTTTCCTCAATCACATAGGGAAGAGTCTTTCCGCAGGCTTTTTCAAAGGCATGAATAATTTCAAGAACGGAATAGCCCTTTCCGGTTCCTAAATTACATACCAGAACGCCGTCGTTTTTCGATAATCTCTCCACCGCCTTCACATGCCCCTTAGCCAGGTCTACCACATGAATATAATCTCTTACGCCTGTGCCGTCCTTGGTGGGATAATCTTGACCGAAAACATGGATTTTTTCCAAAGCACCAGAGGCTACCTTGGCCACATAGGGAAGAAGATTGTTGGGGATTCCCTTGGGATCCTCTCCAATCTTTCCGGAAATATGGGCACCGATAGGATTAAAATACCGAAGTAAAATCACATTCCAATCCGGATTGGCCTTTTGCACATCACAAAGCATCTGCTCCTGCATCCACTTCGTCCAGCCATAGGGATTTGTGCAGGTTCCCTTGGGACAGTTTTCCGTAATGGGAATCTCCGCCGGATCTCCGTAAACCGTTGCGGAGGAAGAGAAAATAAAGTTTTTGCAGCCGTATTTTTTCATACACTCCAGAATATTCAGGGTTCCTAAAAGATTATCATGATAATACAGAAGAGGTTTCACAACAGACTCTCCCACCGCCTTTAAGCCGGCAAAATGAATTACCGCGGAAATATCCGGGTGCTCGGAGAAAATCTTTTCCATATCCTCTTTTTTCAGCATATCCGCCTCATAGAAGGGAAAATCCTTTCCGCTGATTTCCTTTACCCGATCAATAGCCTTTTTGCTGGAATTATAGAAATTATCGAAAACCACCACATCATAGTTTTCTGCAAGAAGCTCAATTACGGTATGGGAACCGATATAGCCTGCACCGCCGGTAACTAAAATCTTCATATTGCCTCCTTATAATTCTCTTGGACCGTCAGAAACCTCTGCCTCATAGAAACTACAGGGGTAACCGATCTTTCTTTCATAGCTTTCCGCCACTTTTCTCTTGAATTCCTCTTTCTTGTCCTTTTCCAAAAGAGTAACGGTACATCCGCCGAAACCGCCTCCTGTCATACGGGAGCCGTAGACAAAGGGAAGAGCTCTTGCTGCGTCCACCAAGGTATCCAGTTCTTCACAGGAAACCTCGTAATCATCCCGAAGGGAATCGTGGGAAAGATTCATTAATTCTCCAAAACGATGCAAATCTCCCTCTTCCAAAGCTTTCTTTGCCGCAATGGTTCTGTTATTTTCCAATACTGCATGCTTTGCTCTCTTCCGAATAATAGGATCGGAGATTTCCTTTTCCAAAGCAAAGAAGTCTTCATCGGAAAGCTCTCCCAGGCTCTTAATGGGACGGAAGTTCTGCAAAATTTTCAGTGCTTCTTCCGACTCTTTTCTTCTGTCATTGTAGGCGGAACCGATAAGCTTATGCTTTTTGTTGGTGTTACTGATAATGATGCAATGATCCTTTAAAACTATGGGAGCATAGGAAAATTGCAGGGTGGCAGTATCCAAAAAGATCGCATGATCCTTCTTTCCCATCGCACTGGCAAACTGATCCATGATTCCGCAGTTCATCCCGTTATAATTGTTTTCACTGTATTGCCCGATTAAAGCCAGTTCCGGGAAGCTTACGGAAAGTCCGTAAAGCTCCTTACAAATGCTTCCCATCAAGACCTCTAAGGATGCAGAGGAAGAAAGTCCGGAGCCGTTGGGAATATTCCCGTAAAGCACTAAATCCAGACCGCATGGAATGTCCAGACCTCTTTTTTCCATAGCCCAAATAACCCCCTTTAAATAAGCAGCCCACTGCTTATCCTCTAGAGGGGTAAAATCATTCTCTCCCGCAGAAATCACCCCTGCTCCCTCCACATTTAAGGAGTAAAAGCGGAAGTTTTTATCTTCTCTCTTCTTTACGGCCGCATAGCTTCCCATACTGAGGGCACATGGAAAAACATGGCCTCCGTTGTAATCGGTGTGCTCTCCGATTAGGTTTACTCTTCCCGGAGCAAAGAAATAACGAATCCCCTCTGTATTTCCATAAAGCTCGGAAAACTTCTCTTCTAATGCCTTTTTGATCTCTTCCTCTCTCATTTTTTTACCGTCCTCTTACTTCCTTTACGAATCAAATGGGTAACCCCCAGCTTCGTTTTCGTCAATGATTTTTTTCTTCTTTTGTATTTTTTCTTTCTGATTTTCTTTCCTTTTTTAAGTTCCTCCGCTCCTTCTGCCTCAGTGCTTTTTTCTTCTACAGAAAATATCGTATAATCTCTCTCCAACAATAAATGAGAGAAATCTTTTTGCAGTTCTTCTTCCGCTATTCTTTCTAAAAGGTAATTCGCTAAGAAGCTTTTGGATTTATTCTGATACTTGGGAAAACCGTATTTTTTCTGTAATTCCTGTAGTTCGGATTTCCAGAGTAAACTTGCCTTTCTTTTTATATCACAAAACGGATTTTTTTGCTCCTGTCGAAGTATATAAAAATCACATTTCCCTTCCAGCTCTTCCACCGTGATAATCCCCCAAAAGGAGGGAACATGACTTTCTATGCTGTGGGCATGTTTACTGCCCACTACCACCATGTTGTAGTCAAAATATTGATTATAATTTTTAATCTGTCCTTCCAGACGGGTATAGCTGTCGTGGTCCGATTTAATTTCAATCCCCATAAAACTGTTTTCCTGAATCAGAACACAGTCCGCCCGGGCTCTTCCTATGACCTTTTCTTCCAGTATTCTGGACTTTCCATAGCTTTCTTCCAAAAAGAAAAATAGACTTTCCCGAATCTCTTTATCGTACATCTCCGGGCCCCTGGTCGGAAATAATATATTCTTCCGAACTGCTTTCCTCTTGCTTTTGTGTCTCTGTCTTCTTCTCCTCCTGTTTTACAGCAGGTTTTTCTTCCGTTTTTGTAGCTCCGGTATTTTCCGAAGAAGGGATCTGACTTGCCGCCGGAGATTCCGCTACTGCCTCGGAAGATGCTTCCGCTCCGGCAGTCTCTGCTGCGGGCATTTCAGGAACAGGAAGAGCTATTCCGTTCTCCAGGCCTCTTTCCAAGGGAACGCCGGAAAGCATATAAAGTTCATGAAAATTCTCCCGTTCCTCTTTAGAGGCAAAAAGCAAAAGAATCTGTCCTTTGGGAAGAGTTTCCTTCGTGTATATGCCTAAATAACTGCTTCCTTCCATACTGTAGCTGGCGGTAAGAATCCCGTCCACAAGACAATTCCCCTGATTCGCTCCGGGAACCAAGGAAAGAGACTGGGCCAAAATGCCAGTTTTTCCTAACATACCTAAGGCTTCCATTTTTTCCCTTGAAAGCAGTAGTCCTGTGTCTCCGATTTCT
>CAUUUY010000192.1:0-4066 GCA_963548305.1 uncultured Oribacterium sp. | reverse complement strand
TCATCCAAAGCCCGCAGAGATAGCAGAAGAGCAAATTGGAAGATGGGTGCAACAAACCTTGTAAAGTGCTCTAAGTGTGGTGCATTGGTTATGCCTCACAGAGTTTGTAAGGCTTGTGGTTCTTATAATAAGCGCGAGATTATTACTGTAGAGGACTAAGAATTAAAGGGAGCTTCATAAGAAGCTCCTTTTCTTATGGCTTACAGTTATGTAACAACTGAATTTATGGTACTTTCGTATAGAAATAATAGAATGGTTTGAGCTCTCTTTTCTGTTTTTAGGGAAAAACAAAAATAATTCCTAAAATTACTAGACTTGTGCACAATCTAATGATAAACTACCCTTCGAGCGTAAGCTTAACACTTAAGTTTAAAGAAAAAGGAGAGAATATCATGAAGAAATATGTATGTACAGTATGTGGTTATATCTATGATCCTGAAGTAGGAGAGGAAAGTGCAAATGTTGCAGCGGGAACAGCTTGGGAAGATGTTCCTGAAGATTTTCTTTGCCCCTTATGCGGTGTAGGAAAGGATCAGTTCGAGCCATCAGAGGAGTAAAAGATGTATTCATGCAGAAAACTTAGAGATGATTTAGTATATGTTGGAGTAGAAGATAGAAGACTGCACCTGTTTGAAAATTTGTTTCCTTTGGACAGAGGCGTAAGCTATAATTCCTATCTTTTACTGGATGAAAAGACCGTTTTGTTGGATACCTGCGACCAAACCGTTTCTCGTCATTTTATTGAGAATATAGAGTTTGCCCTTGCGGGAAAGACCTTGGATTATCTGGTAATTAATCATATGGAACCGGACCATTGCGGGAGCATTCAGGACTTGTACGAAAAATATCCAAAGCTTTCCATTATTTCCAATGCTAAAACTTTTCAGATGCTGGATCAGTTTTATCAGATGACTATTCCTGCAGACAGAAAGGTGGAAGTGAAGGAAGGCGATGAGTTTTCTGTAGGAAGACATACCCTTAAGTTTGTCTTTGCACCTATGGTACACTGGCCTGAGGTTATGTTTACCTATGATATGACGGACAAGACCTTATTCTCTGCGGACGCCTTTGGCGTTTTCGGTTGCAACAACGGCAATATCCTTGCCCACGAGCAAAGATATAAGGATAAGGATTTTCTGGATGATGCCAGACGTTATTATTCCAATATTGTAGGAAAGTACGGCCCTCAAACCCAGGCGGCCTTAAAAAAGGCCTTAAGTCTGGAGGTAGAGATGCTTTGTCCTTTACATGGACCGATTTGGACGGAAGACCTTTCTTTTATCATTGATAAATATGACAAATGGTCCCGTTATCTTCCGGAAGAGAAGGCCGTTGTGATTCTGTATAATTCCGTTTATGGCAATACAGAAACCGTCGTAGACCATTTTGCATTAGAGCTTGGTATTCGTGGAGTTAAGAACATCAAAGCCTACGATGTATCCAAGACGGATGTATCCTATTGCATTGCAGAATGTTTCCGTGCCAGTCATCTGGTATTTGCGGGAACAACCTATAACAATAACCTTTTTCCGAAGATGGAAAATCTCATTACCGACATGAAGAATCTGAATGTGCAGAATCGAAAGATTGCTATTTTGGAAAATGGAAGCTGGGCTCCTCAAAGCGGTAAGCTGATGAAGAAAGCCTTTGATGAGATGAAAAATATGAGCTATATCGGCGATATTCTTACGGTAAAGTCCGCATCCGTGGATCGCAACGCTTTAGAGAAATTGGCCGATGAGGTAGCTGATTCCGTATTAGGAAAAGAATAAAGCTTGAACAATACCGAGTTTTCTGATGAATCGGAAAAGCCGGATATATCATCTGTTTCCGGAGTGTATTCATTAAGCTTTAACACGGAAAAAGGGTTTTAAAAATCAAAAATAGAAATTTTCGGCAATATAGGTCTGAATACGAGGTAGTCAGAGCCCGACGGTACTTGCGAAAAACAAGAGAAACGCAGTTTTTCGCTTAGTATCCGTTTCGTGGCGAAGCTAGCGAGAGCGTGCCTCGTTTCAGACCTGTATTGCATAGAAAATTATTTTTGATTTTTTATAGCCCTTTTTTGCATTTAACGAATATTTTTGCGAGAATTTTAGGCTTATCCGATAGCGAAAAAATCATCCAATCCCAATTTTTCTTGTAATATAGGGGTAAAGTGTTATAATTATCCTGTGTTTTAGGCAAAAAGTGGGAGGATTATGAGAAAATATATTTCTTTTCTTTTCCTTTTTCTTCTTACCTTCAGCTTATTAAGTTCCTGTAAGACTCCGGAGCCTTTACAGTACAATGTAAACAAAACCCCGGAGCTGAAACAGTACGAATCTGAATTACAAGCGGAATCTTTGTATGAAGAATCCCTGGCACAGGAAAGCTTGTTGGCTAAGGAAAAGGCGGAAGAGGAGGAGAAAGCAAAAGAGGCCTTGATTTGGAAGAAAAAAGATATTCAGAAGGACAGGGTAAAGGTAAAGGGCATTTATATTACAGACCTTACCGCCGGTTCTCCGAAAATAGAGGATATCTTATTGAAAATGAAGGATACTGAGCTGAATGCTTTAGTCATTGATATTAAAAATGATAACGGACAAATCGTATATCAGATGAATAATGGCGGACAGCAGGAGTTCTATAATACGACGAATATCGTCAAAGACTTACCGGCATTGCTTAAAAAATGCCATGAACAGGGACTGTATTTAATTGCTCGTTTAGTTTGTTTTCGCGACCCTGCCATGGGAGAAGTTCATCCGGAATGGATGAATCAGAGGTTGGATGGAAGCTTATTTAAAGATAATAGCGGGATGACATGGATTAATCCTTATAAAAAAGAGTATTGGGATTATATTGCTTCTGTGGCGGAACGTTGTGCTGATGACGGATTTGATGAAATTCAGTTGGATTACGTTCGATTTTGTACAGAGAAGGGTATGAAGGAAGTACAGTACCCGGAAGAATCAGAGATTAATAAAACCCAGATCATTACAGAATTTGTACAGTATATGTCAGATCGTTTAGCGGAGAAACAAGTCTTTTTTTCTACGGATGTTTTTGGAACCATTATCGGTTCCTATGTGGACAGTACCGCTGTAGGACAGGATTATTCCGATATGGCCACTTCCGTGGATTATATGTGTCCTATGATTTATCCCTCTCACTATGGAGACGGAAATTTCGGTATAGAACATCCGGATACGGATCCCTACAAAACGATTTACTCTGCTTTAAAGTCTTCTCAGAAGGAGCTGGCCTTAGCGAAAAACGGAGACAGTTATCAGGCAATGGTTCGTCCCTGGTTACAGGGCTTTACCGCATCCTATCTACAGCATTATATTCCATATGAAAAGGAACAATTCCGGGCACAAATTCAGGCTGTATATGATAGCGGATATGATGAATGGTTGTTTTGGAATGCGGGAAGTAATTATGATTTTTCCTATTTCTATACCAAGGAAGAGGGGGCATCGGTACAATCCGCAGCTAAGACGAATCAGGAAGGAAATAATGGATAAGAAAAACTTTGATAAAGAGTTTATTATTGAAGAAGAGTTGAATAAACTCCCGGCAATGCCGGGAGTTTATTTAATGCATGGCGACATGGATGAAGTGATTTATGTTGGAAAAGCGAAGATTCTGAAAAATAGAGTCAAACAATATTTTCAAAAATCCACGAAAAAATCCGTGAAAATTCAACAGATGGTTGCCCAAATCCGACGCTTTGAATATATTGTGGTGGATTCAGAGATAGAGGCTTTGGTGCTGGAATCCAATCTGATTAAAGAATATAAGCCTCGTTATAACACTCTGTTAAAGGATGACAAAGCCTATCCCTATATTCGATTAAGTGTGGAAGAGCCATATCCCAGACTTTTTGCCTCCCGTAATAAGAAGATTAAGAGCTCAAAATATTACGGTCCCTATGCTTCAATGGAACGGGTCAATGAGGTGATTGAGTTACTCAGAAAAACCATGCATATCCGAAATTGTAATAAAGTATTTTCGGAGGATAATCCTTTACCCCGCCCTTGCATTTACTATGATATGGGACAATGCCTGGGACCTTGTGTTT
>CAUUUY010000191.1:0-4073 GCA_963548305.1 uncultured Oribacterium sp. | reverse complement strand
TATATTCCAAAATCTCATCATACGCTATTGCATACCCTTTGGAGAATGACTTTTCCCTAATCGTTTCCAACCTATTATTATCCTTGTACCATATAACTCTTACCGCTTTATGAGACAATGACTCAAAAGAATCTAAATTCTTAGCAATCAACAGCGCTCCCATATTTGTAACATCATAAGTTCCTGCAACATCTTTTCTCAGGAATTTTTCATTTACAAAGTCATCCGCTATTTTGTTTTTGTTTTTAGGTAAAGCAAACTGCATTTTCTCGTAATATCCAGCTGAATCCAGTATAGTAAAAATCTCCGATAGCGACACATTTTCTTTTGCTGTTCTGAGCTCATACGGAGTGTTGTCAAAGGCTTTCCATAAATCTCTTTCCTTATCCGGATACTCTTTTAGGTTTTTCTTGTTACTGCCTATCCTAATATACTTTTCTCCGGCAAAATGAATAGGTTGTTTCTCTGCTGAAGGAATTTCAATTAAGGTTATTTTTTTACCTTCTAATTCAGTCTCATAAAACCTGAAATTTATACGTGGACTCAACATACGCGCTAACCAAGCCTCAAGTGCTTCTGCGCCCTTTTTAGCAGCACCATAACTAAATGATGTCCCTATGACTTTTTGTGTCTTATCTTCTATTCCCCAAAGCATATACGCCTTTGGTCTCGCCAATAAAGCCGCAGAATTACTAAGAGCAGAAATGTACTCACCTATTGTTTGTGGATCATCATTATTATGTTTAAATTCTACCCACTCTGTTTCTCGCGGTAGTGAAATTAATTCTCTAACTAAATTATTGATATATTCTATATCTTTTATTGACATTGACCATCTCCTCGTCGATTCTCAATTTTTCTTTCATTGTATCAACTGTAGAGCATATTTTCCACTGCATGCTTAATCTGGATATGACCATATTTTCAATAACCAAGTATTGTTCTGCAACTTACTGCAACTTAAATTCTCACTTTGCATCCTTCAAAAACCTTTATTTTATGCGGTTTCTGATTTTTCAAAGAGAGAATTTTTCTCGTTTTTGCAACTTACTGCAACTTAGCGCAACTTAAAATTTTGCTCTCTACTCCTCATAAAGCCTTATTTTATGCGGTTCTCGCTTTTTAAAATTGAGATTTTTTATCGTTTTTGCAACTTACTGCAACTTAGCGCAACTTAAATTCCGTAATACTCCAAATCTCTAATGCAAGACTTATATCATCAACAGCTTCTATACTTTATTTCTATTTTTTATCAAAAACCCTGTATTTCCAAGGATTTTGATGGAAAATAGAAATAAGCTACAAACAAAAAATCCTACTTGGGTTTTATCCCAAGTAGGATTTTGAAATTCTATTATGCGCCGAACTGTAATCCGTCTAACTTCACGCCGGGGCCCATGGTAGAAGTCAAGGTGATGGACTTCAGGTAGGTTCCCTTTAAGGAAGATGGACGAGCCTTTACGATGGCTGCCATTAATGCATCCAGGTTGGACTTTAACTGCTCCTCTGTGAAGGAAGCCTTTCCGACAGGAACGTGGATGATGTTAGCCTTGTCCAGTCTGTACTCAACCTTACCGGCCTTAGTATCAGCGATAGCCTTAGCTACATCCATTGTAACGGTTCCCAGCTTTGGGTTTGGCATTAAGCCCTTAGGTCCAAGCAAACGTCCGATACGTCCAACTACACCCATCATATCAGGAGTTGCGATTACTACATCGTAGTCGAACCAACCGTCCTGAATTCTTGGTACAAGGTCATCTGCACCAACGAAGTCTGCGCCTGCAGCCAAAGCCTCATCAGCCTTAGCGTCCTTAGCGAATACCAAGATACGAACGTTCTTACCGGTTCCTGCAGGAAGAACTACAGAACCACGAACCTGCTGGTCAGCGTGACGTCCGTCACAACCGGTTCTGATGTGTAACTCTACAGTCTCATCGAACTTAGCAGTTGCATTCTTCTTTACCAACTGAATTGCGTCCAACTCAGCGTACTTAACCTGTCTATCTACAGCCTTTGCCACTTCGGCATATCTTTTTCCCTGTTTCATGAATCAAAGCCTCCTTCTTTTACTCTTCTACCTTAACACCCATAGATCTGCAGGTACCTGCGATCATGGACATTGCAGATTCTAATGATGCAGCGTTTAAGTCTTTCATCTTAGTCTCGGCAATCTTCTGAAGGTCAGCCTTGGAGATAGTAGCAACTTTATTCTTATTTGGCTCGCCTGAACCCTTCTGCAGCTTACAAGCTTTCTTAATGAGAACAGGAGCAGGAGGAGTCTTTGTAATAAAGCTGAAACTTCTATCTGCGTAAACGGTAATAACAACAGGAATGATCATGTCCCCTTCGTTAGCAGTTCTAGCGTTGAACTCCTTAGTGAAGGCAACGATGTTAACCCCGTGCTGTCCTAATGCAGGTCCAACGGGGGGTGCTGGAGTTGCTTTTCCAGCGGGAATCTGTAATTTAATGTATCCTTCTACTTTCTTTGCCATATAGGCACCTCCTTGTGGTAATTGCGGGTAAACCCTCCCACGAGCTTGCTTTGCAAGCGGTGGCTAAATGTACTCCATGGGATAAAATCCCTCGGGTATTACCAAATCTTATCTTAACTTCTGTACTTCACCATAGGAAAGCTCCACAGGGGTATCCCTACCGAACATTTCCACGTTAATGGTGACGGTCTTCTTCTGGTCATTGATTTCTGTAATGACACCAACGGTATCCTTCCAAGCACCGGAGACTACGCTTACGGTGTCTCCCTCTGCAAAGTCAACCAAAACTTCAGACTTTCTATAGCCCAAGGTCAGGATTTCTTCCTCAGAAAGGGGGACCGGCTTAGATCCTGGGCCGACGAATCCGGTAACGCCTCTGGTATTTCTAACCACATACCAGGTTTCATCGTTCATCACCATGTTCACCAGAACATATCCCGGGAACATCTTCTTGTCGGTTTTCTTCTCTACGCCATTCTTTACTTCAATAACCGGCTGCATGGGAACGCTGACCTCTAAAATCACATCTTGAAGACCACGGTTGTCAATGGTCTTCTCTAAGTCCATCTTCACCTTGTTCTCATAGCCGGAGTAGGTATGGGCTACATACCAACGGGCTTCTGTGTTCTTCTCTGCCATATTCCCACCTTTACTTTACAAGAATCAATCCAAGACCCCACTTCATAGCAATGTCTAAACCTGTAATCAAAAGGCCTACCAACACACTAAGAACGATGGTTGCAACAGAGTGCTTAATCACTTCCTGACGTGTGGGGAAAACAATCTTCTTAAATTCAGATTTTAACCCTGCAATGAATCCGGCTCCTCCGGATTTCTTTTCATCTTGCATTACTTTGTCTCCTTATGCAGCGTGTGCTTCTTACAGAACTTGCAAAACTTTGTTACTTCCATACGCTCCGGATGAAGCTTCTTCTCTTTGGTAATAAAGTAGTTTCTCTGCTTACATTCTGTACATGCTAATATAATCTTTGTACGCACGGCTTTCACCTCCAATGATTTTTAACTTCGCATGACTACGAAATTAGTGCATAAAAAATAGGGCAATGCCCCAAGTACCATGCAAGTCTAACATGGACAGAGCGCCCCGTCAAGCAGTATTTTGAGGAGCTTTGGAACCTACATATTTTGAGGAGCTTTGGAACCGAGCTGTCGGTTTGAGGAGTCTTGGAACCGAGCCGGCAACTTCTCTCCCGTGCATTCGCTCTTCCCCGGTTTCACCCCGACAAGAGCAAATCAGCTTTGCCCTCTTAATGTGACTTCCGTCTTATAATGCTTCGTCGCCTTGATGAACTTTGTGAAAATGTCCTTGGTTTTTACCTTCAGTGTAGCAATATTATGACAGGGGTGCGCACCAAGATATTCGTCCTTCAGAAGATCCCTGTCTACCAAAAGCTCCACCAAACCTTCTTTATCATGCATTAGACCAAAAACCGACGCAGACCCCGGTGTGCATCCGAGTACTCGTTCCATTTCCTCCGCCTCCGCAAAGGAAAGATGCCCGCAACCGATTTCTCGCGAAAGCTCTGCCGTCTTAAAGGGCTTATTCCCCGGCATCATAAG